>CAYLPM010000192.1:0-2902 GCA_964385525.1 uncultured Gemmatimonadaceae bacterium | reverse complement strand
ACGGGCTGCATAACTTCGCTTCTTGCTCCGCCGCCGCGCGTGCGCGGCTCACGACATTCCAGGGAATACCACCGCGATGGAACTACGCGAGTTCTTTTCCGAGGACGCGATCACGCTCGAGCTCCAGGGGACGACGAAGGATGACGTCCTGAAGGAACTGATCGCCCTGCTCAAGCTCGATGAGAAGTCCGAAGGGATGCTGTTCAAGATGCTCAAGCGCCGGGAGAACCTCGGCTCGACGGGGATCGGCCGCGGGATCGCGATTCCGCACTGCCGCTCGCTCGTCGTCAACAAGCTCCGCGTCGCGTTCGGCCGCAAGACGGCGGGCGTGGATTTCAAGGCGATCGATGAGCGGCCCGTGCACTTCTTCTTCCTGATCGTAGCGCCGCCGCTGGAGGTCTCCAACCAGTACCTGCCCGTGCTGGGCAAGATCGCGCAGTTCAGCAAGGAGCCCGACGTGCCGGCGCGGCTGCTGGCCCTTACTGAGCCGAAGCAGTTTCTGGCGCTGCTGGAGGAGAAGGGCGTCTGATGAACCAACTGCGCTCAACCGCGGAGGAGGCAGAGGGGCGGAGGGACGCAGAGGGGCTCCGAGTGGCGGGAGGACTCCACATCCGCAGCAGCCCGGACGATTGCTTTGAAAACGACCTCGTGACGCCATGGCTTCCCGAGGTCGTCATCCAATCATTCCAGGTTCGTGGCGGTCGGGAGCTCGCTCGATGTGCAGTCCTCTGGGTCCCTCCGCCCCTCCGCGTCCTCCGCGGTCCATTGCAGGTTGTCCCGGCTCAGCGTCCCTCTGCCCCTCCGCGTCCTCCGCGGTCCAATGCAGGTTGTCCCGGCTCGTGACGATACGGAGCTCCAGCCGCGCACGGTAGCAACTGACGAGCGCTGCGCGCCTCCCCTTCACTCCCACTCGATCGTCGCCGGCGGCTTCGAGCTCACATCGTAGACCACCCGGTTGATCCCGCGCACCTCGTTGATGATCCGGTTGGAGATGCGAGCGAGGACATCGTGCGGGAAGGGATACCAGTCGGCGGTCATGCCATCCGTGCTCGTCACGGCGCGCACCGCGACGACGTTCTCGTACGTGCGGAAGTCACCCATCACGCCGACGCTGCGGACGGGGAGCAGCACCGCGAACGCCTGCCAGATCTCATCGTAGAGCCCCGCCTCGCGAATCTCCTCGAGATAGATCGAATCGGCGCGGCGGAGCAGCTCGAGCTTCTCGCGCGAGACGTCGCCGAGCACGCGGATGGCGAGGCCGGGCCCCGGGAACGGGTGCCGGCCGACCATCTCCTCGGGGAGTCCGAGCTCGCGTCCGACGTTGCGCACTTCGTCCTTGAACAGCTCGCGCAGCGGCTCGATCAGGGAGAACGTCATCCCCGGCTTGAGGCCGCCGACGTTGTGGTGCGTCTTGATCGTCGCCGAGGGGCCGCCCCGCGGCGAGACGGATTCGATGACGTCGGGATACAGGGTGCCCTGCACGAGAAAGTCGACGCCCTCCCCCACCTCGCGCGCGGCATCCTCGAACACATCGATGAACGTGTGTCCGATGATCGTGCGCTTCCGCTCGGGCTCGTCGACGCCGGCGAGCGCGTCGAGAAAGCGGTCGGCCGCATCCACGGTGACCAGCGGGATGCCGAGGTGCGCGCGAAAGGTGCGCTCCACCTGGTCGCGCTCGTGCATCCGCAGCAGTCCGGTGTCGACGAAGATGCACGTGAGCTGGTCGCCGATCGCGCGGTGCACGAGCGCGGCGGCGACGGACGAATCGACGCCCCCTGACAGGCCGCAGATGACGCGGCGGCCGCCGACCCGCTCGCGGACGCGCGCGACCTCGTCGTCGATGAAGGCCCCTGGCGTCCACGACGGTACGGCGTGGCAGATCTCGAACAGGAAGTTCGCGATCAGCTCGCCCCCGCGCGGCGTGTGCGCGACCTCCGGGTGGAACTGCACGCCGAAGATCGGTTTGGAGCGGTGACGCATGGCCGCGATCGGCACGGTGGTGCTCTTCGCGGTGACTTCGTAGCCGTCGGGGGGCACGTCGACGTGGTCGCCGTGACTCATCCAGGCGGTCACGCGCTCGCCGGGGTCGAATCCGGCGAACAGCCCGTCGCCGCGCGCGACCTCGACTTCCGCGCGTCCGTACTCCCGGCGTCCCCCGCCGACCACCGCGCCGCCCTCGAGATGCGCGACGAGCTGCATGCCGTAGCAGATGCCGAGGAGCGGCGCGATGTCCAGCAGCGCCGGCTCGGCGGACGGCACGTTCTCCTCGTAGACCGAGCTCGGGCCGCCGCTGAGGATGATGCCCGTCGGCGCCCAGTCGCGGATCCAGTCGATGGTCCGCGTGGGCGGGTGGATCTCGGAGTAGACGCGGGCCTCGCGCACACGTCGCGCGATGAGCTGCGTGAACTGCGATCCGTAGTCGAGAATCAGGATGCGGCTGGCCATGAGGGGCTGGAGAGGAACTTAGGTCGGGCGACGATCCGGACCACGAATCAGCGCGGCCGCGCGCCGATCCCGGGCGGCATTCAGGGCTGCGGGTCCGTCGAATCGAGCTTGAGGATCTCGACCTCCCGCGTGTCGAGGTCGAGGACGGCCGCTGTCGGAGAGCCATAGACCCATCCGCAGGCCTCGCCGGGATTGATCAGCAGGGAGCCGCCACGGTCCTTCATTTCCACCTGGTGCACGCACCCGTGAATCACGTAGTGGTGCGCGGCCAGCGAGCGCTGGTGCACCTCGCCGATGTCGTGCACCAGGAGGATCTTCTTGCCGCCGATTTCGAGACTGTGCGGCGACTCGTAGATCTCCATGCCGACGTTGGCGGCGGCCGCGGCGAGCAGCCCTTCGCGGTCCCCATCGTTGCGGCCGAACACCCCGGCCAGGGCGATCTTGGCCTCGTCGAACG
>CAYLPM010000191.1:0-1501 GCA_964385525.1 uncultured Gemmatimonadaceae bacterium | reverse complement strand
CGAAGCGACCCCGGCAGCACACGCCCGCTCACTTCCGCACCGGCACGGCGTCGCGGCGTTTTGCCCGCGCGCGTCGTCGCTGGCGCCCTTCATGCACCCCCCGCGACCGTTGTCCAGCGTTCGAACTCGCAGACCGGAGGTGCCGCACCATGCGCGCTCGATATTCCCGACTCGCCCTGCTCCCGGCCGCCGCGCTCCTCGCCGCATGCGCGACGACGAACCGCACCGAAACGGTCTCCCCCGGCGAGGTCGCGACTTCCGTCGGCGTCGTGCGGATGACGGCGACGCTCAACCCCGAGAATCACACGACCGTCATGGGCGAGGTCGTCGTCGAGCCGACGATCGATCCGCGACGCATGCAGATTCGCATCACGCTGCACGGCGCTCCGCCCAACATCAATCTCCCGTGGAGCATCCACCGGGGCACGTGCGAGACCGATCTCGGCGTCTACGGCTCGGCGACTTCCTACCCGATGGTCGGCACGTCGAGCGATGGCCGCGCGCAGCTCCAGACCGTCCTCTCCATCCAGCCGCCGACGGGTGGCAGCCACGTCGTGAGGGTCTTCGCCGGCCCTGGCTCGGACGTCGTGGTCTCCTGCGGCGACCTGCGGCAGTAGGGACGGGGCCTGCCGCGCGCTATCCGGTGGGGCGGCCTCTGGCCGCCTCGCCGTGACTCGCGCGCACGACCGACTTGATTCCGCCCCGAACGTTGAAATCGCCGATGACCTCCATCCACCTCGGCGACGCCTTGGCGACCAGATCGTCGAGGATCGTGTTCACCGCGCGTTCGTAGAAGATCCCGTCGTTCCGGAAGCTCCAGAGATAGAGCTTGAGACTCTTGAGCTCGAGACAGGCACGGTCGGGGATGTACGTGATCCGGATCGTTCCGAAATCCGGTGCGCCGCCCCGCAGCAGCGCGAGCTCCCCGGCATCGCTCTCGATGCCGCCCACCGGGCACAGGGACGTGAACTCCGGGCAGTCCATCCGGATCTCGTAGTCGCGGCCAGGATACGGATTGTCGAAGGTCTCGAGCAGGTCGGGTCGTGGCATGCGCGAAGGATGCACCCCGCCTGTCGCTTGTTCAATCGTCAGCCCGGATCCACGTGCCAATGTGGCACGCATCCTGCCCCGCTCGCTTGTCGTCGTCGAGGAGCGGGCGCCTGTTCGGGGTTGCGCGCCCGGCGGCCCGGGAACTACTCTGAACGTGCCGATGCGCTTTGCGTCGGCTATCGCCGCCGCGTGAACGGCGTGGCGGCCTTCGCCCCCCAGGACTCTTCCTGGGGGGCTCTTACTTTGCCCGCCTTTTCCTATCGCCCTCTGAGCTTCTTCGACATCTCGTCCAGGAGCTTCCGCTCCTCCGCCGTCAGACTCTCGAGCCCCTGCTCCGAGATCTTGTCGAGCACGAGATCGAGCTGGTCGGCCGGACGCCCTTCGCGTGCGGGGCGCGCGGTGCTCGTTGGCGCGGAGGGACGCTTGGCGAGCGCGGCCTTGCTCTTGGCGA
>CAYLPM010000190.1:0-6374 GCA_964385525.1 uncultured Gemmatimonadaceae bacterium | reverse complement strand
TGGGATCGTCGTCAGCCCCGGCTATCGAATCGATCTCCTCGTCGAGGATGCCGTCATCGTCGAAATCAAGGCCATTTCGAAGCTCCAGCCAGTGCACGAGGCGCAGTTGCTCTCCTACCTGAGACTGAGTGAGCGCAAAGTCGGCCTGCTGATCAACTTTCACGAGCTCCACCTCAGGGACGGTATCACCCGCATGGTCAATAAGCTGTAGCGCCATGCAAGCCACTCCCGCCGTTCCTCTGCGCCCTCTGCCTCTCTGCGCCCTCTGCGGTTCCGGCCGTCATCCACTTTATTGGTATCATTGTCCTGCCCAACCGAGCCCAGACTATCTTTCCACGACGTGCGTCCTCAGCGGTCCCGACCACGATCCCGACATGATCGACTCCCCCTACCTCACCGAACAGCACTACCAGGTCCGCGACATGGTGCGCTCCTTCGCCACTGAGGAGGTCGCCCCCGTCGCCGCCCGCCTCGATGCCGACGCGACGTTCCCGTGGGAGAACGTCCGCCGCATGGGCGAGCTCGGACTCCTCGGCGTCCCCTGGCCGGAGGAGCTCGGCGGGGCGGGGCTCGACTACCTCAGCTACATCCTCACGATCCACGAGATGGCCAAGGTCGACGCCTCGCACGCAATCACCATCTCGGCGCACACGACGCTCGGCACGTCCCCGATCGTGAACTTCGGCACACCGGAGCAACGCGAGCGCTACGTCCCGCTCCTCGCCACGGGGCGCGTGCTCGGCGGTTTCGGGCTCACCGAGCCCAGTGCGGGCAGTGACGCCGGCAGCACGCGCAGCACCGCGGTGCGCCGCGGCGATCGCTACGTGCTCAACGGCAGCAAGATCTTCATCACCCACGGAGGCGTGGGAGAGATCTTCGTCGCCACGGCCGTGACCGATCCCGCCAAGGGCACCAAGGGCATCAGCTCGTTCATCCTCACCAAGCCGACGACGGATCTCGAGCGCACGAAGGAGCTCGGCGTCGGGCACGAGCCGTCGCTGCCGGCGATGCCGGGCTTCAGGTCGGGAAAGAAGGAGGACAAGCTCGGATGGAGGGCGTCGGACACCCGCGAGCTGATCTTCGAGGACGTCGAAGTCCCCGCGGAGAACCTGCTCGGCGAGGAAGGGGAGGGATTCGCCAACTTCATGCGCACGCTCGACTCCGGCCGCGTCGGGATCGCGGCGCTCTCGCTCGGGATCGCCGAGGGCGCGTTCGAGCAGGCGCTCCGCTACACGACCGTGCGCCACCAGTTCGGCCAGCCGATCTCGAGCTTCCAGGGCGTGCAGTTCCAGCTCTCCGACATGGCGACGGAGATCGAGGCCGGCACGCACCTCCTCTTCCACGCGGCGTGGCTCGCGCAGAACAAGCGACCGTTCGCGAAGCAGGCCGCGATGGCCAAGCTGTTCTGCTCGGAGCTCGCGATGCGGGCGACGATCAAGGCCGTGCAGTTGCACGGTGGCTACGGGTACACCCGCGAGTATCCCGTCGAGCGCATGATGCGCGACGCGAAGATCTGCGAGATCGGAGAGGGCACATCGGAGATTCAGCGTATCGTGATCGCACGCCACCTCCTCAAGGAGCTCGCGGATTGACGACGTATTCGCAGGTCGCCAAGCGCCTTCG
Source organism: uncultured Gemmatimonadaceae bacterium (assembly GCA_964385525.1). Taxonomy (GTDB): domain Bacteria; phylum Gemmatimonadota; class Gemmatimonadetes; order Gemmatimonadales; family Gemmatimonadaceae; genus DATKCV01. The sequence goes on along the minus strand of CAYLPM010000190.1, from coordinate 4,751 downwards.
CCTCCCGCTCGGGTTCATCCTCGCCGCGTTCTACCTGGCTTTCGCGCGCCCGACTCCCCTCACGCTGGTGGTCGGCGGGATCATCGCGTTCGTGGGCCTCATGGTGCGGGCGTGGGCGGCGGGACACATCGCAAAGAACGACCGGCTTGCCACGACGGGACCCTACGCCCACACGCGGAACCCGCTCTACTTCGGCAGCTTTCTCATCGCGGCGGGATTCGCGATCGCGGGCCACTGGATGCTGCTGCTGCTCGTGATCGCGTTCTTCGTGCTGGTGTACGCTCCGACGATCGAGCGCGAGCGACAGACGGTGAGCGGCATGTTCCCGCGCGAGTACGCCGACTACTCGGCCAACGTGCCGGCGTTCATGCCGCGGCCGACGCCTTGGCGGCCGGTCGCGGCACAGTCCGAGGGGGACGCGTTCAGCCTCGCCCGGTACATGCGGCACAAGGAGTGGCAGGCTGCGCTCGGGTACGCTGCGGCGATGATCTGGCTCTGGCTGCGCATGACCGGAGTGTTCTAAGTCCTTGTCTCACTTGCGGAAACGAGCACGCGGCGCTTATACTGCTCGCGTGACGACAGACTCGGCTCACACGACGCGCGTGGCCCCCGGCGACTCGGGGGCCATCGCGCGTCTCTGGTACACGGGTGAGACCGTCAGGCTCGTGGTCCTTCCCCGTTTGCCGTTCTCCCCGCGCCCGTCGATGACAGCTCATCGCGGCGCGCCGGATCGCATGCTTCCCCGGTTCACCCCGGATGACCCGACCCGCGACGTGCGCTCGGAGCGCACACAGCGTCGTGGCGAGGGCTCCGGGCCGGGCACGGCGTGGACGATCCGCGGCCCCGCCGGGAGAATCCGCCCGCTGGCGACTGGCGCCTCGTTCGGCGCTCGCGACGCCACACCCACACATTCGATCCGCCGTCCCTCCGTGGCCCTCGAGTCGCCGGAGCCATGGCACGGAACGGACACCGATGAAGCGAGAAATTCTCATCAACGCGAACCCGCGCGAGACGCGGGTCGCGATCCTCGAAGACGAGCAGCTCGTGGAGCTGCTGGTCGATCGGCCCGACGCCCGGCGCATGGTCGGGGACGTCTACCTCGGCAAGGTCGAGGCGGTGCTTCCCGGCATTCAGGCCGCGTTCGTGGACATTGGCACGGAGAAGAGTGCCTTCCTGCACGCGTCCGACCTCGCGCACGAGAACGGCGACGAGCCGGAGGAACCTGACGAAGACGAGGATGACGACGCGGATCCGCGGCCGCGCGGCAAGGTGCCGCCGATCCAGGATGCGCTGAAGCGCGGGCAGGACATCCTCGTCCAGGTCTCGAAGGAACCGATCTCCACCAAGGGACCGCGCGTCACGGCGCAGATCTCCCTCGCTGGCCGCTTCCTCGTCTACATCCCCGATTCATCGAGGGTCGGCGTCAGCCGGAAGATCGGTGAACGCGCCGAGCGGCAGCGCCTGCGCGAACTCGCGCAGAGCGTGCTGCCGGCGAGCTCGGGCGGGGTGATCGTGCGAACCGTCGGGGAGGACGCGACCCAGGAGACCTTCCGGCGCGAGCTCACGACGCTGATGAACCAGTGGAAGCGGATCAAGAAGAAGACGCACTTCCAGCGCTCCCCCGCGCTCGTGCACCGGGAGACGAGTCTAACGCGCGGGCTTATCCGCGATCTCTTCAGCACCAAGGTCGATTCGCTGACGGTGGACTCCCGTCAGGTCTACAACGAGATCAACGAGTACCTGAAGGGGATCGCCCCCGACCTGGTCGACCGGGTGAAGCTCTACGACGAGTCGGTGCCGTTGTTCGACAAGGCCGAGGTGGAGACGGAGATCCGCGACCTGTTCAAGCGGCGCTGCGACCTCCCGTCCGGCGGCTATCTGATCATCGAGCCGACGGAGGCGCTGGTCTCGATCGACGTCAACTCGGGTCGCTACACGGGCAAGAAGGACCCCGAGAAGACGATCCTGAAGACCAACGTGGAGGCGGCGCGCGAGGTGGCGCGGCAGCTTCGCCTCCGTGACGTCGGCGGGATCATCGTCTGCGACTTCATCGACATGGAGTCGAAGCAGAATCGCGAGCGCGTGCTCCAGGAGCTGCGGACGAACCTCGCGCGCGACCGCGCGCGCACCAAGGCCTTCGCGGTGAGCGACCTCGGCCTGATCGAGATGACGCGGCAGCGCGTCCGGCAGAGCCATCTCCAGAGCATGACCGAGCCGTGCCAGACCTGCCACGGGACCGGACGGGTTTTCACTCCGGAAACGATCGTGCGAAGGATGGAGCGCTCGGTGCGGCGGATGGGGGTGGAGGGGAAGAAGGACAACCTGGTCGTGAAGCTCCACCCCGACGTCGCGATGTACGTGCTCGAGGAGGAGTCGGATTTCGTGAAGAAGCTCGAGAAGGCGGTGAACTTCTCGCTGGAGCTTCGTGATGATCCGCTGCTTCGGCCGGACGAGTTCAAGCTGGTCGTGAAGAGCGCCGGACGAGACGTCACGCAGCAGTACGCAGTGGCGTAGTCCCGGCAGCCCGCTGGCACTGGTACACGTACCAGTGCCAGCCCGCTCCCTGCCTTGACTCCTAACCGGCGCTCTGGTAGCTTGTTAGGCTCACGAATACCCTGTCGACTTCAATGCCTTACGCCATCATTCGCACCGGCGGCAAGCAGTTCCGCGCCGAGCCCGGAAAGACCATTCGCGTGCCCTCGCTCGCCGCAGATGAGGGGAGCACCGTCACGTTCGACGACGTCCTCCTCGGCTCCGACGGCGGCGAGGTCCATACCGGCGTCCCGACGCTCTCCGGCGCCAAGGTGACCGGTGAGATCGTCCGGCACGGACGGGGCGAGAAGATCGTCGTCTTCAAGTTCAAGCGCCGGAAGAACTACTCGCGGAAGCAGGGCCACCGCCAGGGCTTCACCGACGTCCGCATCGACGACGTCGATCTCGGCTGAGGAGTATCACATGGCACACAAGAAGGGCGTCGGCTCCTCCCGGAACGGCCGCGACAGCAACCCGAAGTACCGGGGCATCAAGAAGTTCGGCGGCGAGCACGTCGTCGCCGGCAACATCATCGCCCGCCAGTGCGGCACCAAGTGGCACCCCGGCCGCAACGTCGGCCTCGGCACCGACTACACGATCTACGCCCTCATCGACGGCGTCGTGAAGTTCGAGCACAAGGACAAGAAGCGCTACAAGATCAGCGTCTATCCCGTCCAGGAAGCCGAAGCCACCAACGCTGCCTGAGCCCTCCGCGGCCCCGCCGGGGCGACGAATCCCGGAGCAACGACGCCCCCGCATTGCGGGGGCGTTTCGTTTGCAGAACCTTCCAGTGCCGCGGGCCGTAGTATCTACCGAACCCAGCGCGGCCAGGAGGCAGCCATGGCGATGTGGGACAAGGTCAGGTCGGAGCTCGACCGCGCCGGACGCGCGGCGCAGGACGCGATCGATGATGGGCGCAACCGCCTCGATGCCTTCCGCGCGCGACAGAAGGCCGATTCCGTCGCGCAGGCCCTTGGCTACGCCTACTTCCGCGCCCGGCAGGAAAGCCGCGAGATCGACGGGGAGCTCTACACGCGGCTCTCGAGCGAGCTCGCGGCGGCCGAGGCGGAAGTAGCGAAGTTCGCGACGAAAGCCGAAGGAGAGGGAAGCAAGTAGCCAGGAGCAGCGTACTGCCTGCTGCGTGCTCCTTCTTACGGGTCTATCACCCCCGGCCCCGGCCTCCTGTACCGCTCCATGAGCTGCTGCTGCCGCGAATCGCTCGGGATCTCGCGACCGCGCACGAACACGTGCTCGGCGTCCGTCGCGAACTCGAACGGGTCGCCGCTCCAAACCACCACGTTGGCGACGCGCCCCGCCTCGAGCGTGCCGTAGCGGTCGGCCACGCCGAACAGCTCGGCCGGCGCCAGCGTCACGCCGCGCAGCGCCTCGTCCCACGGCAGCCCGTAAGCCACGGCGTTGCCGGCCTCCTGCCGGATGTTGCGGACGTTGAACGCCTCGCCGGTGCCCCCGACGATCACCAGCGGCACGCCGGCCGAGCGCAGCACCGAGGCGTTCTCCTGCCGGCTGCCGAGCGTCGAGAAGGAGCCGGGAATGTTGTTCATCGCGCCCGTGAGCACCGGCACCCGCGCCGCCGCGAGCTCGCTGGCCACCATCCAGGCTTCCGCGCCGCCGATGATGCCGAGCCGCAAACTGTACTCGCTCGCCAGACGCAGCGCCGCCTGGATGTCGCTCGCCTTGTCGACGTCGAGGATGAGCGGCAGCTCGCCCGCGAGCACCGGCTGCAGCGCCTCGAGATCGAGCCGTCGTGCCGCCATCTCTCGCGATGCCCCACGCTCGAAGTCCGCCCGACGACGGGCATACACACGCGCATCGTCCAGCACCTCACGCAGCTTGGCCACCATCTCGGCGCGCGAGGCCGTGCCCGATTGCTGCGCGCTCCCGAGCTGGCCGACCATCGCGACCGGGCCGCGCACGACCATGTCGAGGACGTTGCCATCGGTCAGATCGACGAACGCGGCCTGACCTGCGAGCAGTCCGCCGGCCGGCATCACCACCACTGAAGTCACGCCTTCGTCGCGCGCGGGCGCGATCAACACGGATGCGGGGTTGAGCCCGTCCCAGACCCGCAGGGACGCGGCGATCGCGTCCTCGCCCTGGGCGCGGACGTCGACCGTCGCCGGCACGGCGCCGATCTCGCGGAGACCGAGCGCTGTCGCGCCGTTGATCAGCCCCGGCGTCACCACCTTGCCGGTCGCATC
>CAYLPM010000189.1:0-6360 GCA_964385525.1 uncultured Gemmatimonadaceae bacterium | reverse complement strand
GGGCGTCGGGCCCGCGCTCGCCCTCGGGATGCTGTCCAGCCTGACGGCCGCGCGTCTCGTACGGGCGATCCGCGAGCGCGATGTGGCGACGCTTCAGAGCGTGCCGCGCGTCGGCCGGAAGAAGGCGGAGCAGCTAATCCTGGACCTCGCCGACAAGCTGGACGACGTGCAGTCGGAGGAGGGCGCGACCGTTCTCCGACCCGAGGGCGCCTCCGCCGACGAGGCGATGCGAGCGCTGATCTCGCTCGGCTACACGAGCACCGATGCCGAGCGGGCGGTCCGCACGGCACTCGACTCGGGAGGGCGCGGGATGACGACGCCGGAGCTCATCCGGAGCGCGTTGAGCGTGATGCGGGGAGGCGGACGATGACGATTCTTGGGCTCGTTCGAGGCGCCGTCGTGGAGACCGGAGATGCCGCGATCATCCGACGGGTCCTCGATGGCGCCTGGCGTGGCGGAAGACGATGACGACCACGAACCGGCTCGGCGCACGACGATGCGCCGACTTCACCGAATCCGTCATCCGGGAGATGACGCGCATCGCCCACGAGCACGAGGCGATCAATCTCGCGCAGGGGTTCCCCGATTTTCCCATGCCTGCGCCGATGAAGGAAGCCGCGTCGGCGGCGATCCACGGCGACATCAACCAGTACGCGATCACCTGGGGCGCGCCCGCGCTGCGGCTCGCGATCGCCGAGAAGTACCGTCGGTTCTACGAGGTGGAGGTGAATCCCGATCGGGAGATCACGGTCACCTGCGGCGCCACCGAGGCGATGGCGGCCACCTTCCTCGCGCTGATGGATCCCGGCGACGAGGTGATCATCTTCGAGCCGTTCTACGAGAACTACGGACCCGACGCGATCCTCGCCGGCGCGACGCCGGTGTTCGTGCCGCTCGAGGCTCCGGGCTGGGTGCTCGACCCCGTGCGGCTCCGCGCCGCCTTCACGCCGCGGACGAAGGCGATCATCATCAACACGCCGCACAATCCGACGGGGCGCGTGTTCACGCGCGACGAGATCGCGATGATCGCCGAGCTGTGCATCGAGCACGACGTCTGGGCGATTACCGATGAGATTTACGAGCACATCCGCTACGCCGGCGGGCACCACGTGCTCGCCGCCCATCCCGGGATGCGCGAGCGCACGATCACGATCTCGGGCCTGTCGAAGACGTTCAGTTGCACCGGCTGGCGCCTCGGTTACGCGATCGCGCCGCCGGGTATCACCAGCGCGATCCGGAAGGTGCACGACTTCCTGACGGTGGGTGCGCCGGCGCCGCTCCAGGCCGCGGCCGCGGTCGGGATGGCGTTCGATGCCGAATACTACAATCGTCTCGCAATCGACTACCGCGCGCGGCGCGACCTGATGGTGACGGCGCTCGCCGACGCCGGCTTCAAGTTCACGGTGCCCGAGGGCGCCTACTACATCCTCGCCGACTTCTCCGCCCTGAGTGGCGCCGACGACGTCACGTTCGCCAAGTGGATGACGCGCGAAATCGGCGTCGCGACAGTGCCGGGGTCGAGCTTCTACCAGCACGGGCGCGGCGGGAAGGGCCTGATCCGCTTCGCCTTCTGCAAGCAGACCGAGACGCTCCGGAAGGCGGCCGACCGGCTGGCGTGGCTTCAGGTTCGGGTCTGACGCGATCGACGGGGCGTCTCGTCCTGTCCCTCGATGATGTTTCGGCCTATATTCGGTAGCCCCCGGCGCTTACGAACCATCCTCACCACCGATACTCTGTAGCTCAGATGCGAGCCGAGATCACGACGCCCGAGATGAACGCTGACGAATCCGTCGTCGAGCTGTCGCTGCGGCCGCAACGGCTGGCCGAGTTCATCGGGCAACAGAAGGTCAAGGACAGCCTCCGCATCTACATCGACGCGGCCGTCGCTCGCCGGGAGCCGCTCGACCACACGCTGTTCTTCGGGCCGCCCGGGCTCGGCAAGACCACGCTGGCGGAGCTCATCGCCCGTGAGCTGGGCGTCAACATCCGCACGACGTCCGGGCCGGCGCTCGAGAAGCCGGGAGACCTGGTCGGCACGCTGACGAATCTCCGACACGGCGACCTGCTCTTCATCGACGAGATCCACCGGCTCCGGCCGATCATCGAGGAGTTCCTCTATCCGGCCATGGAGGACTACAAGATTGAAATCCGCCTGTCCGACGGACCCAAGGCGCAGACGATCACGATGCCGGTGGAGCCGTTCACGCTCGTCGGCGCGACGACCCGCTTCGGGATGCTCACGCCACCGATGCGTGCGCGCTTCGGGATCATCGAGCGACTAAACTACTACCCGACCGAGGACCTCGAGATGATCGTCTTCCGCTCGGGCGACGTGATGAAGGTCGAGATCGAGGAAGGGGGGGCAGCCGAGATCGCGCGCCGTTCGCGCGGGACACCGCGCGTGGCGAACCGCCTGCTGCGCCGCGTGCGCGACTACGCCCAGGTGCGCGCCGATGGCCGGATCACGCAGGAGGTCGCGAATCGAGCCCTCCAGATGCTGGACGTCGATGAGTTCGGGCTCGACGACATGGACGCGCGCATCCTGCGGACGATCATCGAGAAGTTCGAGGGTGGGCCGACGGGGATCGCGACCCTCGCCGCGGCGATCGGCGAGGATGCGAACACGATCGAGGAGGTCTACGAGCCGTTCCTCGTCCAGAACGGATTTCTCCAGCGAACGCCGAGGGGGAGGATGGCGACCGCCGCCGCCTACCGCCACTTCGGGTTCACGCCGCCGACCCGGCAGCCGACACTGTTCTGAGGTTCGCGGGCGACGCGCCGCTCTCCGCGTTCAGCGAATCACCTCTCCGCCCTTCAGGACGAGCGCCGGTCGTCTGAGCGCGGAGATGTCGCGAGTCGGATCGCCGTCCACCGCGATGAGGTCGGCGAACAGCCCGGGCGCGATGCGTCCGACGCGGTCGCCCAGGTGGAGGACATCGGCCGTGGTGCTCGTCGCGGCACGAAGCACCTGGAGCGGCGTCATTCCGTAATCCACCAGGATCTCGAGCTCCCGCACGTTGTCCCCGTGCGCGAACACGCCCGCGTCGCTCCCATTGCAGATCGTCACCTCCGCCGCCAGCGCCGCGCGCAGGCTCGCGCGCTTCTGCGTGATCCTCGGCGGCTCGGGATCGATGCCCCGACGCCAGCCGCCGTAGCGCAGGATCGCATCGCCCGCCGCGACCGTAGGGCAGAGCGCGACGCCATGCTCGACCATCAGCCGAAACACCTCGGGCGTACCGCCGTCGCCGTGCTCGATCGTCTCGACGCCGGCGAGCGTCGCGCGGCGCATCCCCTCCTCCGTGCTCGCGTGCGCGACGACCGCGCGCCCCGAGCTGCGCGCGATCTCGACGATCAGGCGCAGCTCATCGAGCGTGAAGGTCGGCCGCGCCTCACCGTTCGGGCCCCAGCGGTAGTCGGCGTACACCTTGATCTGGTCGGCGCCCTTGCCGATCTGATCGCGCACGACGCGCGTGAGCTCGTCGACGCCCCCCGCCTCTTCGGCGCCCTGCGGGATCTCCCACTCGGGCGCAAAGCCCGCCGGGGCGTAGCTGCCGCGCGCGATCAACGCGCGCGTGACGACGAGCATGCGCGGTCCGGCAATGATCCCCTGCTCGATGGCCTGCTTCAGGCCGGCGTCCGCGTAGTCCGCGCCCTCGGTTCCGAGATCGCGGATGGTGGTGAAGCCCGCCTCGAGCGTCGCGCGCGCGTGATTGACCGCGCGTGCCGTGCGCAGCGCGAGCGGTTCGCGGAGCACCTGATCGTTCCACGGCGTCTCATCGTACGGATGGAGGAGCAGGTGCGTGTGCGCGTCGATCAGGCCGGGCAGGATCGTCGTGCCTGGAAGCTCCACGGCTCGCGCGCCGATGGACGTGGCCGCGCGCGCGACGTCGGCGCGCGGCCCCGCTGCCCGTATTCGCTCACCTTCCACGAGTACCGCCCAGCCGGTTCGCAGCTCGGCGCCGTCGAAGACCCGGTCGGGGACGAAGAGGGTGGCGGACGGTGGAGTCTGCGCGATCGCGGTCGACGCGATGATCGCGAGCTGGACGAACAGGCCGGTGACGCCGAGCAGTCGCATGGTGGCCGCGGAGAGAGTGCGGCCGGAACGTACGATGCGTCCCGCAGCCTCGGCAACCGAGCGCGTGATCCGGAGTGCCCGCGGCATGGCCGTCGCGCTATCATCCCCGCGTGATTCCCGGCTCCCGCACCTCCGACTACGACTACGACCTCCCACCCGAGCGCATCGCGCAGTCGCCACTCGCGCACCGGGACGAGAGCCGGCTCATGGTGGTGAACCGCACGTCCGGCGCGATCGATCACCACCGCTTCGGCCACATCGTCGAGCTGATCGAGCCCGGCGATGCGCTCGTCCTCAACACCACGCGCGTGTTCCGCGCTCGCCTGCTCGGTACGCGGGACTCGGGAGCACCGGCCGAGGTGCTGCTCCTCAGGCCCGTCGACCGGGATGCGGACAGCGACACGTGGGAGGCGATGGTGCATCCCGGCGGCAAGCTCAGGCCGGGCCGCTCCGTGCGCATCGCGCCGGGTCTCGACGTGGAGATCCTCGAGGTGACCGACCGCCGCACCCGGATCGTACGTTTGCACGCCGACGCGCCCGTCCCGGCGGCGATCGAGAAGCACGGCCACATTCCGCTGCCCCCGTACATCGGCCGTCCCGACGCCGCGTCGGATGCCGAGCGTTACCAGACCGTGTATGCGCGCGAGCCGGGCTCCGTTGCCGCCCCCACGGCCGGTCTCCACCTGACTCCCGCCCTCCTCGACGCCCTCGCGGCCCGCGGTGTGCGACGAGTGGACATCGTGCTGCACGTGGGGGCGGGAACGTTCAAGCCAGTGGAGGTGGAGGATCCGTCGGCGCACGTCATGCACGAGGAGTGGTACGATCTGCCGGCGCGCTCAGCCGCGGTCCTGAACGAGACGCGGCGGGCGGGCGGCCGGATCTGGGCGGTGGGTACGACGAGCGCGCGGACACTCGAGAGTGCGGTTCGGGAGGACGGCACTTTCGAGCCACGTCAGGGAGAGACCCGCCTCTTCATTCGGCCGCCGTATCCGTTCCGGGCCATTGACCGGCTGATCACGAACTTTCACCTCCCGCGCTCGACGCTGCTGATGCTGGTGGCGGCCTTCGCGGGTTACCATCTGATGCGGCGGTCCTACCAGGAGGCGATCGATGCCGATTATCGGTTCTACTCGTACGGAGATGCGATGGCGATTCTCTGATCGGCGGCGTCGCGCGACGGTGGCTGCGCTCGTCGACGGAGGACGGGACCGTGCTCGCCCGGCCGCTCCCGTCATTCCGGACGCAGCAACGGCTCGCGGCACTCCCGTCCGTCGAGGCGCCGTCCGGCACACCGGCATCCTCGCGTTCCTGATCCTCGCCGGCGCGTGCCTCGGCGGCAATCAGTACTACACGGCGCCCACGGACGCGTACCGGCTCAACAAGTTCACGGTGCGCGACGACTCCGACGCCGCCCTGCGCGCGGAGTGCGACCGGTTGATCGCGGAGAAAGTCCCTCCAACCGGCGAGGCGATCCTCAAGATCCGGGTGAGGTCGACGGGGCAGGTCACGAGCGCCGAGGTCACCCGCTCTTCCGGAGACAAGCGGGTCGACGACATCTTCGGGCGGCTGGCGGCGCGGTTGCAGTTCGACCCGGTCGCGAGCGAAGATGGGACGACCGCGCGGCTCCGCATGGGCTACTCCTGCGGTCCCGGTGCGGCCGTCACGACGATGTCCGTGATGTCGGGGGAATGATCGAAGAGCAACCGTTCGCGTTCCGGATCGAATCTCACGCCGGCGCCGCGCGCGCCGGCGTTTTCACGACCCCGCACGGGCCGGTGGAGACGCCGGCGTTCATGCCTGTCGGGACGCTCGCCACCGTAAAGGCGCTCGATCCGCGCATGTTGCGCGAGACCGGCGCGCAAATGATCCTCGCCAACGCCTATCATCTGCACCTGCGGCCGGGCGACACGCTCATCCGCGATCTCGGCGGACTGCACACGTTCATGGCGTGGGATGGACCGATCCTCACAGACTCGGGCGGCTTCCAGGTCTTCTCGCTGGAGACTCTGCGTACGGTGAGCGAAGAGGGTGTCGAGTTTCGCAGCCACGTGGATGGCTCGCGCCGGTTCTTCACGCCCGAGACGGTCGTGCAGATCGAGCGGAATCTCGGCGCCGACGTCATCATGCAGTTCGATCACGTCATCCCCGGGCAGTCGACGGAGTCGCTGGCGCGGGAGGCGAGCGAACGGAGCGTGCGGTGGCTGGAGCGGTGTCTGGTCGAGTTCCGGCGCCTGTCCGCGTCCGATGCCGCAGACGGAATCGGGAGTGAAACAGCAGAGGACGCA
>CAYLPM010000188.1:0-4275 GCA_964385525.1 uncultured Gemmatimonadaceae bacterium | reverse complement strand
GCGTCGTTGTAGCGGCGCACTTCGTCGGCGAGAAAACCGTGCGGCCGCAGCGCGGGATTGATCGTCGTGTCGAACACCGCGAGCGAGTCCCAGCGCACGAGGATCGGACCTCGCCTGCCATCGATGAGCATCGAGTCCTCGACCGCCGCGACGCCGGAGCGCAGCGAAAAGCCCGAGCCCATCGTCAGCGCGGAGTCGAGCTCGTGCTGGAGCGCGTCGTACGTCAGTGGACGGCCGGCCATCGGATCGTACGCCGCCTTCACCAGCGCCGCGCCGACTGCGACGTAGCCGCCGAGCACCAACGTCAGGATCGCGCCCGCGATCGCGGCCGAGATGTGGCGTCCCCGCCGCGGCGCACCGGACGTGCTCGCGTCGTAGGTGCTCGGGGTGCGCGGCGTCGCGCCCGTCTCAGGCGCCGTGCCGGTGCTCATGAACCAGGAGGTTGGTGTCCATCAGGACGGCGAACATCGCCGAGAGCAGCGCGCCGACGAACGCCACATCGCTCCACGCGTTGAGTCCGAGGAACGGCATGTTCTGCCCGGTGAGCGGTACCAGGGCGAGATTCGCGGCCGCCACGTACGCGGCGGGAACGGTCAGCATGAGAATGCCGCCGACCAGCACCGCCGTGGCCGTGTCGTTGGGGCGCGTGCGCCATGGCGGCGAACGCCAGACGGCCCACAGGAATGCGAGCGCGACGCACACCAGTACCGCGTACGCGGCGAGCACGGCGAGTCCACCGAGAAGCCCGAGCTCGGCCAGCACGTACACCGAGAACGTGTTCTCCGCATCCGACACGACTTCGGGCACGCCTCGGCCGATCACAGTCGGTCCGGCGAGGCCGTGGCCGGTCAGTCCGCTCGCTGCGTACGCGCGTCCGCCCCAGATGTGCTCGCGCGCCGGGATCAGCTCTTCGCGCGCCGGACTCGGCGCCGCGCGCGCGAGGATGACCTCGAGGAGATCGGGGTGGAAGGATGCGAGCCCGCGTACTACCGAGCGTCGGACCGGGTCGTCGAAAATCGGGACGTTGCGGAGCGGTCCGCCGAGCTCCTCGAAGCGCTCCGCGGTCTCGTGCGCGCGCTGGTCGAACTGGATCCCCGACACATCCGGCCAGAGCACGGGCTTGACCAGGAATCCGACCGCCACGCAGAGCGCGCCGGCGATCGCCCACGAGCGCGCGGGCACGCGGTCGGCGCCGAGCGTCAGCAGCAGCGTGACGGCGAGCGGCACCGCGAGCACGAGCAGCAGTCCGAAGTCGATCGGGAGCACCAGCAGCAGCGCCAGCGCGAGCGCTGCCAGCGGCGCGACGGAGCGCAGCGTGAGCCGCCGCGTGAACGCCTCGATGAGATGGTGGCCCGTCCGCACGCTCAGCAGGAAGAGGAAGAAGACGCCGACGAACAGCAGCGTCGGTCCGCCCGCCATCACCATCGCGACGTTGAGCACGACGAGGAACAGGAGGACGACGGTCACCGCGCCCCACCTCGGCGCACCACGCGCCGCGTCCGATCCGCCACGCGCCGCGTCCGATCCGCTACTGGCATGCGACCGGGCGTCGTTGCGATCGAGCGCCTCGACGGCTGCGTCGCTGGATGCCGATCCTTCTCGTTCCGACCGGGACAGGCCCTCGCCTCGCCCGGGATGACTGGCGCGGCGCGACTGCACGGCCGAGAGCACGGCGCCCAGGAGAAGCACGACGAGCAGCGCGAGCGTCAACGGCAGCGCGGCATCGCGAACCAGCACGCTGAACGGGATGCCGACCGTCACCACGCCGAGCGCGATGCGGCGGCCGGGGTCCACGTCGGTGCGGCCGTCGGCGAGGATCGCGCCCGCGGACGTCGCGATGTGGCCGGCGACGTGTCGCGCGCTCAGGTACTCGATGAGCACCCACGCCATCATCACGAACGCGATGATGATGCCGCTGCCCAGCACCGCATCGGGCCGCAGCCAGCCGAGGAGCACCAGGCCGCCGCCGAGCAGCGACAGTCCGACCGCGCGCGGGACCGCGGACACCGCGCGCGTCGCGAACGATCCAGTGCTGCCGTCGACCACCGGCGCGAGCGCGCCGCGCGTGCGGATGCGGATCAGTCCCTCGAGCCGCAACAGCCGGTCCACGACACGCGGGCCCCACGCGTCCCACCGGAGCAGCAGCGCCGTGAGCATGATGACGGTGAGCCAGAGCCCCACCGCGGTGCTCACGTCGCGCTCGTGGTACGGCGCCGCGTACGTCACGCGGAAACCGAGCGCGAGCCGGAACCCGAGCAGCACGACCGCGACGCTCGCGACGGCCCACATGGTGTTGATCGCGATCGTGTCCTGGTTCAGCAGCCGCGCGACGCGGTCCGAGCGCGCGGTGAGCAGTCCGGCACCGCCGAGCGTCAGCGCCAGCGCGAGCAGCGTGAGCGCGACGGCGAGCAGCTCCCCGCGCGCGAGCTTGTGGACGCGCAGGCGGTAACCGGCCGTGGAGTGCTCGTCACTCCCGCGGGCCGGCACGAGCACGGACTCGCCGAGCGGGGATGTGTAGACGTCCTGCGGCGTCACGACGCGGAACGATCCGCCGTCGACGGCAACGCGCGCGAGAAACTCGAATCGCGACGTGTCGAGGCCGAATCCGGAGAGATCGAAGTGCGGCACCGCCGGCGGGAGCGCGCGCGCGCTGATCAGCGTGCACCGCTCGAGCGGCCGGCACACCTCGGCCGCCGGCAGCCAGCCGAGTCGAGGATCGGGGAGGCGGCCGAAGCCGACGGCGAAGTCGCGCGCGCCGTACGCGCCGTGATCGCGGGTGTCGAGCGCGAAGACCCACCGAACACCGCGCGCGGAGACGCGGACGGAATCACCGCGCGCCAGGATCGGCAGCGACGGCGGTGCCTCCGCGGCCGGCTCGGACTCGATCAGCCAGTCCGTCGTGCGCGACGTCAGCCGCAGCTCCCAGCGCGGGAGGAGATGCAGCGGATCGGCGATCGCGAGATTGGGGCCCGGCGCCGAGACGAGCGTGAGGACGAGATCGCGTCCCGTGCTGGTGTCAGGGATCGACGGCCATGGCAGTCGCCCGAGCTCCATGCCGCGCCGCAGCTCGCGCTCGAGCCGCGTGTTGCGGACCTGGATCGCCGGATCGCCGTGGGCCTCGAGGCGGAGCGGCAGACGCACGCCGTTCCACTCGAGCGCCGCGCGGCCGCGCGCGTCGAGGTCGAGCTCGAGTCGTTGCGGCGGCTGCGAGCCCTCGCGCGCAGCGACGATCGCGACGCGTGAGTCGCCGTCGAGCGCCACACCCCACAGGTGGTGCCAGCTCCGCGGCCGGATGCCCGACCTGACGACCGCTCGACGCGCGAACGACTCGAGCCGCTCCTGCTGCTGGATCGCGTCGACGCCGCGCATCTCGCGCACGGCGAAGCGTCCATCCGGCAGCTCCTGCACCGCGAGCCGCCAGCGGAGCGTCGGGTCCTCGGCGCGCTGGAGCCGCACGTCCACGGAATCGTCCACGCCGACGCTGAGCATGCCGGACTGCCGGCGCGGGAACTCCACGCCGAGCACGTCGAGGCGCTCGCTGCGCTGCCGGTGGAGCTCGACGTAGTAGCTGTGGAGTACGAAAGCCCAGGAGAGCATGACGAGCAGCGCCCATGGCGTCACCGGGTGTCCGGGGAAGATCCATCGCCGGATGCCGGGGATCGCAATCAGCACGGCCATGAGGAGGAGCACGACGGACCCGATCGCGAACCATGGCCAGGTGGGCGTGTACAGCGCGACCGCGGCCAGGACGAGGCTCGCGGCGAGCACCAGTCGCTCGCCGCGCCTCCTGTTCGCCCACATCACCGATCGGACACGCTGCCACATGTCGTCGGACTCCTCGGAAACCGGACCGCCCGCGGACGGCGAAGGCGCGGCCAGCGATCAACGCGCGCCGCGACGAGAGGTCATGAAGACTCTTCGTGCGCGGCACGTCATCGGTTTCAGTCGTGCGGGCGCCGCGAGTGCGCCCGGGGTGGGTCCTGGTCCAGCAGAGCAGCCGAGCTACCGCATTTTTCCCGCCAGCTTTTTCGTCCCCGGGCGACGGCTATTCCGCGAGGAACGGCCGCCGGCCCGGAGCAACTGCGGCTCATGTTGGACACCTCCGACCTCACGGTCGGACGAGTCTTGCGCTCGGCCCGGCCTGGTCACACGTTGGTGTCGGCGCTGGTCCGCGCCCAACCTCCTCGGTCCCACCCGGCAGGGACCTCACAGGGAGGCAAAGGGGGGCACACTCCCGGACCCGCACGATGCGATTCCTTGCCGCCGTCGCGGCTC
>CAYLPM010000187.1:0-5019 GCA_964385525.1 uncultured Gemmatimonadaceae bacterium | reverse complement strand
CCGTGCTTGTCGTGGCCCGAGCCGCGCGTGAAGTAGGCGCCCTTCGGATGCACGCCCGGCAGCGTACGCGCGGCGATGCCGTCGCCGTCCACATCGAGATAGCGCGAGAAGCGCGTGATCCGCTCCAGCTCGTCGGCCTGGAGCACCTTGCCGCGATCGGGACGGTACGCGTCATCCCACTCGAGCCGGCGGCACATCCAGTCGTTCATTCCGATGTCGAGGTCGCTGACGAGAAACACCGGCGTGTGGAACCGCTCGGCGAGATCGAACGCCTGGACGGCGAAGTAGAAGCATTCCTCGGGATTGGCGGGGAACAGCGCGATGTGCCTGGTGTCGCCGTGCGAGAGGTAGGCGATCGCCAGCAGGTCGCCCTGCTGGGTGCGCGTCGGCATCCCGGTCGAGGGGCCGGCGCGCTGGACATCGACGAAGACGCCCGGCACCTCGGCGTAGTAGCCGAGCCCGATGAACTCGCTCATCAGCGAGATGCCCGGACCCGACGTCGGCGTGAACGCGCGCGCGCCACACCACGAGGCGCCGAGCACGACTCCCGCCGCCGCCAGCTCGTCCTCCGCCTGGACGATGCAGAAGTTCCGCCGGCCGGTGGCCTCGTCGACGCGGAAGTCGTCGCAGAAGCCGCGGAACGCTTCCATCAGCGAGGTGGACGGGGTGATCGGGTACCACGCGCCCACGGTCGCGCCCGCGTAGAGACAGCCCAGCGCGGCGGCCGTGTTGCCGTCGATCAGGATGTGGTCCCGCGTCTCGTCCATCGACTGGAGGCGGATCGGCAGCGGGCAGTCGAAGTGCGACTTCGCGTAATCGTAACCCAGGTGCAGCGCGCGGACGTTCGAGTCCATCAGCGCCTTCTTGCGAGAGAATTTCTCTTCGATCATGCCGCGCACGAGCTCCATGTCGATCCCGAGCAGCGCGACGAGCGCGCCGGAGTACGCGATGTTCTTCATCAGCGTGCGCTCGCGGTCGCCCTCGAAGGCCTCGACGCAGAGGCGCCCGAGCGGGATGCCGAGGAACGTCAGGTCATCGCGCATCACCGAGGCCGGGAGCGGCCACGAGGAGTCGTGCAGCACCCATCCGCCGGGAGCGACCTCCGCGATGTCCTTCGCGTACGTCGCGGGGTTCATCGTCACGGCGAGGTCGATGCGCTGCGTGCGGGCCGTGTAGCCGCGGTCACTCACCCGGACCTCGTACCAGGTGGGGAGCCCCTGGATGTTGGAGGGGAAGACGTTCTTCCCGGTGACGGGGATGCCCATCCGGAAGATCGCCTGCATGAGGAGCCCGTTCGCGCTCGCGGAACCGGTCCCGTTGACGGTGCCGATCCGGAAGGCGAAGTCGTTGATGCGGGGCGCGGAGGGATCGAGGGTGGCGCCGGGATGTGGTGCGGAGGCGGTAGGCGTGGCGGTCATGCGGTGCGCGCCGTGGCAGGCGCGGCGGTGTTCTGGTGAAGGGGGAGCTGGGCACGCGCCGGCGCGGGTCGCCCCGCATACGGAATGAGCAGGTCGAATTGCCGCATGTCCCAGGCAGCGGTCGGGCACCGGTCCGCGCACAACCCGCAGTGCAGACAGACATCTTCGTCCTTCACCATCGCCCGCCCGGTCTGCGGGAGCGCGCCGGAGACGTACAGCGGCTGCTCGGGATTGATCGCGGGCGCCGTGAGCCGCATCCGCAGCTCATCCTCGGCGCCATCCTTCGTGATCGTGAGGCAGTTCACCGGGCAGACGTCGACGCAGGCATCGCACTCGATGCAGAGGCTCTCCGAGAAGTGCGTCTCGATGTCGCAGTTGAGGCACCGCTCGACCTCGCGCGCTGTCTGCACCGGATCGAACCCGAGCTCGACCTCGATCCCGACCGATTGGAACCGCTGCGCCAGATCGATGTGCACCATCTTCGCACGCGGCGTCGGGTCGTAGTCGTTGCTGTAGCCCCACGCGAACATCCCGAGCTTTGCGCTGGTGAGGTTCATCCCCCACGGCGGACGCTCGGTGAGCGCAACGCGCTGGCAATGGTTGTGGATCGAGATCGCCGCCTGGTGTCCGTGCTCGACGGCCCAGATGATGTTCTCGGGTCCCCACGCCGCGTCGCCGCCGAAGAACACCCCCTCGCGCGTCGACATGAACGTCGTCTTGTCGACCACCGGCATCCCCCACTCGCCGAACTCGAGTCCGATGTCGCGTTCGATCCACGGGAAGGCATTCTCCTGCCCGATGGCGAGAATGACATCGTCGCAGGGGAGGATGATCGTGTCGAGCACCTCGCTCTTCTGCCGGCCGCCGACCTCCGTCCAGCGCAGCACCTCGAACTCCATCCCGACGAGCTTGCCGTTCTCGATGACGAACCGCTTCGGCGCGTGGTTCTCGACGATCTCGACGCCCTCCTCCTCGGCGTCCTCGAGCTCCCACGGCGAGGCCTTGAAGTGCTTGCGGCCGCGCCGCGCCATCACCTTGATGTCCTTGCCGCCGAGGCGCTTGGAGGTGCGGCAGCAATCCATCGCCGTGTTGCCGACGCCGATGATCAGCACGCGCTCGCCGATCGCCTCGACGTGGCCGAAGTGCACGGATTCCAGCCAGTCGATGCCGATGTGGATGCGGTCCGAGTCACGCCGGCCGGGGAGGTCTAGCTCCTTGCCCTTGGGCGCGCCGCTGCCGACGAATACCGCATCCCACCCTTCACCGAGCAGCGATTTCAGGCTGTTCACGGGCGTGGAGTAGCGGATCTCGACGCCCATGTCGAGGATGTAGCCGACTTCCTCGTCG
The DNA here is from genome assembly GCA_964385525.1 of uncultured Gemmatimonadaceae bacterium. Lineage (GTDB taxonomy): Bacteria > Gemmatimonadota > Gemmatimonadetes > Gemmatimonadales > Gemmatimonadaceae > DATKCV01. The sequence goes on along the minus strand of CAYLPM010000187.1, from coordinate 2,254 downwards.
AGGACGTTCGCGGGGAGCCGGAAGGCCGGGATGTTCGTGCGCATCAGGCCGCCCGGCCGGTCGAGCTTCTCGAAGATCGTACACTGGTAGCCGAGCGGGACGAGATCGTTGCAGACGGTGAGCGACGCGGGGCCGGCGCCGATCAGTGCGATGCGCTTGCCGTTCTTTTGCGACGGCGCCCGCGGCAGCGCGCCGGAAACGTCTCCGCGATTGTCCGATGCGACGCGCTTGAGCCGGCAGATCGCGACGGGCTTTCCATCCAAGCGACCGCGACGGCACGCGGGCTCGCAAGGCCGGTCACAGGTGCGGCCGAGGATCCCCGGGAAGACGTTGGACTCGCGATTGAGGAGGTACGCCTCGGTGAACTTGCCGAGCGCGATCAGGCGGATGTACTCGGGGACGTTGGTGTGCGCAGGGCATGCCCACTGACAGTCCACCACGCGGTGATAGTATCGGGGGTCGCGGACGTCGGTCGGACCCATGTGATTTCCCCTTCGGTCAGCGCATGCAACAGCCCTGCCGAGGCCGGCCGAGGCCGCGGCGGACGCAGATGAGTGATGTCGGCGCGGCCCGCGAATGGCGGTCGTCGGCCGGCCCAGTAGTCATACGGTTGGGAAGGGGGGACGGCAAGGGGGGAAAGCCTGAGGTTGTTACCTGGCGACGCTTGTGCGCCCACCTCGATGCGCTGAATGATTGCCCCAACGTCCCCGCAGTGCATAACCCTGCCATCGGTCCCGAGACCGGGAGGGCGTCGCGACCATGACGATCGGCATTCGACCCGACGCGCTCGTAGCGAGAGGCATCACCTTCCTCGGCCTGGAGCACCCGGAGTTCTCGGAAAATCTGGCCTGGGTGAGGGGAGGACCTCAGCCTCGCTGGACTCGGACCAAGGGGGCGCTGGTCACCCAGGGAAACTACAGGCTGAGATACAGCGACCGGGACGGCCGCGGGATCACCTTCCGAGCTGCGCGTTCCGGGCACAAACTTCTGCTCGAGGTCGGCGATCATCGGTATCGCATCGATGTGACGGAAGTGCCGAGCGGCGCCGCCATTGGGGAAGCCTGTCTCCACAAATTCCTCGACTGCATCTCGTTGCTGAGGCACTGGGGCCGGCCCGTGACCTGTCGGCTGATCATCAGAGTGGGGGATCAGGATGTGGAGCAGTCGAATTCGCGGGCGGTCTGGCCGCCGGTCGCGCCATGGAGCGGCGCACTCGACCCGGACCTACTGGCGCAGGACCCGACGATTCGATACTGCGGCGATCTCGATCGGAAAGCCTTCGTCGGTCGGAATCTCGATTCGTACGCGGGCAGACTGTTTTTCACGTACAAGGGCACTCTGGAGACGCAGCCGGCGATGCGCGGCTTCGCGTGCATCGGCCTCGTCGGCAACCTCTACGGCATCGCGCCCGGAAAAGCCTACGAGGGAGGGGAAGCGATGGTCATGGAGCTGGGCGGGACAGCGTTCGACTGGGCAGGTCGGCCCCGAGGACCGCGTGTCGTGTTTCGGGCCATCGATTCCGCCTTGGATGATGCGGACGACGACGCCGTGGATGGCCCCGACTTCGTGCGGATGGGCCGAGGCATGCTCCTGCACTTCATGTCATCGCCGGAAGCGCGGCGGGGGACCTACATGATCTGGACGGGAGGCCATGCGGGCCTGATCAGGAATGGATACCTGTACGAATGCAAGCCGTCCGGAAAGGGCTTCACCAACGAGCGTTTCGACGAGAGTGCGCAGAGTGCCGTGCGCCGATATGACGCCGAGCGGCTGCGGATGGAGCTGAAGAAGGGTCACGGTCCGTACTTCCTCTCGAAACTGCGGCGCTGACCCGCGGCCGCGCCCGTTGCGGCGGCCGAAGGTCCTCTCGCCGCCAAAGGCCACCCGGCGCGCTCGAGGTCGCCAGTTCGACCGCCGGACGCGCCCCGGCACATCCGATGCTTTCACCTCGTGCCGATCGCGGCGACCCGACGGACGGGCGCCGCTCAGGCCCACGAGGAGGCACCGATGGCCGACGAACGACCCGGCATTTTCGGCATGCTGAAGAAGACCGGCAAGGATTTCATGGCCGATTCGTGCCCGCGCGAGGCGGCCGCACTGGCGTACTACACGGTCTTCTCCCTCCCCGCGCTGCTCGTGCTGATCGTGACGTTCGCCGGCGCGGTGTGGGACCCGCAGGACGTTCAGGAGGCGCTGCGGGGACAGCTCGGCTCCCTCGTCGGGCAGTCGGGAAGCGAGCAGATCGAGACGATCA
>CAYLPM010000186.1:0-10390 GCA_964385525.1 uncultured Gemmatimonadaceae bacterium | reverse complement strand
CGGTCGATCGGAACCGGAAGCGGGTCGAGCATGTGGCCGGCGACGTCGATTGCGGCGCAGTTGCGAGATGCGACGACGCTGGCGATCTGCGTCGGCTGTCGCGATCGCACGCCGGGATAGAACCGCGAGCGACCCCATGCGTCGACCTCTGCCGGATCACTCAACCCCCTCCTGGCGGACTCGGCAAATCCCCAGTGTCGCGTATCAATTCACGCAGCGACGCCAGCGGCGATGTAAATGATTGGAACTTTGTAACTTGTGATGCGATGTCGATCGACTGCATGAAATCGAGACACTGTCGACAGCCGTGACGGCGGCATGCTTCGTTCGTAGTTGCTGAGGCGAATAACAGTCCAGGTCGCTAGTCTCGGCCGCTCTCGAAGTTCCTCCCGGAGATGTCCATGATCCGCAAGCTCGCGTTGCTGGCCGCCGGAGTGTTCGCGGCCGCCGTGTCCCCCGCTCTCATCCATGCGCAGACCAGCGTGACCACGACGGTGAGCATCAGCGTTCCCGAAGTGCTGCGCCTCGACATTACCGGAAGCGCCGATTTCACGCTCGATCCGGCTGCCTTTGACGGTGGTGCCACCTCCGTCGTCGTTGATGCGTCGACGCAGCCGACGGTCGACGTGACCGCGAACCGCAACTGGCAGCTCAGCGTGCAGGCCGACGCCGCGAACTGGAGCTATGCCGGCGCACACGCCGCGCAGTCGCCCACCAAGACCGCGGGTGACCTCGAGCTCGGACTGACCGGTGGTTCGTGGACGATCGGATACACGCCGGCGGCGAAGCTGGCGCTCGGCACCACCAGCACGAGTGTGGCCACCGGTGGCCGTGGCCGGACGTCCGGTGCGCTCGCGTACTCGCTCACCCACGCCCTCGCCGACTGGCCTGGTGACTACACACTGTCCGTCACGTACACGCTCGCGGGTAACTGATCGCTTGATCGCTCTCGATACCGCACGGAGTTCCCGGGCCCGGCCCACTGCCGAGCCCTCGAGGCGAGCGCGCGTTCCGGCGCTCGCCCTCTGCGCGTTCATGGCCATCGCCGCTTCGCCGCTCGGCGCGCAGCTCGCCGTCGATCGCGTGGACCTCACCCTCGTTCCGCGGTCGGCGACCAGGCAGAGCGAGGTCATCACGGTCACGAACACGAGCGACCGGCCGGTGGCCGCGACCATCTATGTCGCCGACTGGGATCGCGACGAGAACGGCGCGAATCGCTTCCACGAGCTCGGCATGCTGCCGGAGTCGTGTGGCGCCACGCTCGGCGTATTCCCCCGAACGATGAGTCTTCCCCCGCGGTCGGCCCAGGTGCTTCAGGTGATGGCACGAGGCGCCGATTCGATCGCCGCGACGTGCTGGAGCATCGTGTTCGTCGAGACGCGGCTCCCGCCGCCGGCCGGCGAGTCGCACCAGCTCTCGTACGTCATCCGCACCGGCGTGAAAGTCTACATGATCCCGTCCGGGCTGAGCGATGACGGCCTCGTGGAAGACATGCGCATCGTCGCCGCCGTCGACACGGTATTCCCGGCCTCCATGCCGGCCTCGCCCACTCGGCGGCGGCTCGAGGCGGTGTTCCGGAATTCCGGCGGCACGCCGCTGCTCGCCCGCGGAAGCGTGGAGGTACGGCGGGTCGACAACTCGATCGCCGCTACCATCGCGATCGACGAGTTTCCGACGCTGCCGGGAAGCCGACGACGACTGCTCCTCGACCTGCCTCCGCTTCCACGAGGCCGCTACGTCGCGCTCGCGATGATCGATTTCGGCGGTGCCGAGATCGTCGCGGGTCAATTGGAGTTCGAGGCCCCGTGAGATGCCGAGCGCGGTGCGATTCCTCCTGCTGTGCGCGGCGATCATGGGCGCGCTCGCCGCGAGACCCGCGCTGGCGCAGGGCAATCGCACCCTCGAGCTCACGCTGACGGGCGGTCCGCTCGTCTTCCCGACACCCACGGCCGCGGACTTCGCCGCCGGCAGCGCACCGCACGCCACCGGACTCGCCTTCCTGGTCGACATCACCGGGAACCCGCCGCCGCCGCAGACTTACCAGGCGACGGTCTCGATTCGCGCATCGTCTCCCAACCTGGGAGGCTACGGCAAATCGCTCGGCGATCTCCAGTGGAGCCTGGGCAGCGCCGCTGGCCCGTGGACTGGACTCACGACGAGCGACGCGCACGTCGAGACGCGACCCATGCAGCGCAATCGCCTGAATGATCCCTGGGGGAACTCGATCCACTTCCGCATGCTGCTGGCGTGGGATACCGATGTCCCCGCCGTCTACTCCGCGGGGATCGTCGTCACCCTCACGGTCACCGGGCCGTGAGTGGACCACTCGTGCCGATCGCACCTCGTCTCGCGTCTCGGCTCTCCCTGCTCATTGCGCTGCTAGGGACCATCGTCGCGCGGCCACTGGCCGCACAGATGCTCGGCCGTCCGACCGCGACGGCCGAACGTGCCGACAGCATCGGCGACGCTGCAACGCCGGGACGAACGCTCGCGTCGGCGATCGTCACCCGCGTCATGCCCGCCTCGTTCGAGGTCATCGCGGTGCCCATTCCGGACACCTTTGCCGGCGCGTCGCCCGTCGCTTTCGAGATCATCGACCTGGGCATCGGTCGTATCGTCGGCCGTCGTGCCGGCGTCGTCGACGGACGCTCGTTGCTGGTGACGATCGGCGTTCCGCGCGACGCGCTGGCGGGCCGCCGCACCTTCGCGCACGTCCGCCTCGCAACCCGCGGCCGGCCGGACGAGGAGATTCCCCTCGAACTCGAGGTCGGTGTGGTGCGCCGGATCGTGCTGTCCCCGGCGCGCGCCGAACAGGGGGCTGCGGCGGGGATCCGACTGCAGCTCACCTATCGCGTGATCAACGAGGGCAACGCGTTCGACTCGGTGCTGGTCCACGGGGATCTCCCCGCCGGATGGAGGCGGTTGGACGAGCCCCGTCCGATAAGCATCGCGCCGGGCGCCACCATCGAGCGCACCATGCGCATCGCGCTGCCCTCATCAGCGGGCCCTGGGGCGATGCGGGTGCACCTCGTCGCGACATCGGGGACAGAGGAGCGAGCGCGATCCGTGGCGCTCGTCGAGGTGGCCGACCCGCGGCTGTCGAGCCGGCGTGCCGGCCCCCGTCTGACGACGGGGCTTGCGAGCGTCTGGAATGGCGGCACCGCGACGACCATCGCGGCGGCCGACGTATCGGGGCAGCTCACCGATTCAGTCCGGATCCACGGCCGCCTCGTCAGCGACCTCGCGCCGGAGCCCGAGGCACTGCGCGGATTGGCGCGAGTCGGGTACGGTGGTACGCCCTGGTATCTCTCGCTCGACGCGCCGGCGTGGCGCGCCGATCTCGGCACCGTTCGCGTGGGCTACACATCGCTCACGGGCGAGTCGGCGAGTGGAACCGGCGCATCTGCATCGGCGGCGCGCGGTCCCTGGCTCGCATCGGCGTTCGGCGCGACGAAGGCCCCCGGCATCCGCGATGGGTCAGCCGAGTTCCTCGGCCTCCGCCTCTCGCGCCTGTTCGACAGCGTGCGGGTAGGTACGACGATCACGCATCTCCACGAGCGATCCGCGTTCGGACGACGCCTTGGCGCCGTCGGACTCGACGCCGAGGCACCGATCCCGTTCGGGGCCGTGGCGGCGAGCGAACTGGCCTATCGGCGTCACGAGACCGGAAGCGGCGTGGGGTGGGCGACCGAGGTCTTCCGCGCCGCGGATGCTGGCGATCATCTCCGCCTGCGTGTCGCGAATGCGCCGGGCGGGAGCAGCGCCTTCGCCCGAGGGACGCGCGAGCTCTCCGCCAGTGCCTCTCGTCGCCTTTCGCAGCAGACGACACTGGGCGGGTCGTTCTGGCGCGCGAACGATGCAAGCGCGGCGCTTCAGCGCACCGCCCTCATGGGGTGGTCGCTCGCCCCGAGCGTCACGCTATCCAGCGCTGCGTCGGTCACCCTCGAGATCGGCGGGCATGACTTCGAGACCCGGTCGCCGGTGGGAGGATTCGGCAGCGGTGAGCACCGCATCGGGCTGTCGCTCGACGGTCGTTGGGGTGCGTTCATCGGTTCCACAGGCATGCAGTACGGCGCGATCGATCGCACCGTGGATCTCACTGGCGGCGTGGCCTATCGCACCATGGCGTATCGCACCGGTTGGCGCGGCAGCGTCGCTACCGGCGGTCGCTGGGGTGCAGCCGATCTGCACGCGCAGGTCGAGCGCAGTGGCGCCGGTTCGGGCTACGAGCCGCGCCGGAACGAAGCGCAGCTGCGCGTGCAGAGTCCGGCCTTCGTCGTGGGAAGCGCCAACCTCGCGCTGCGCGGCGAACTGCAGCACTACGGATGGTTCGGCGATCGCTCGTCGATCGCGGTGCTGCGGGCGGCGGCGGACCTGCAGCTCCCGTGGAGTGTTCGCCTGACGCTGGACGCCGAGCACAACCCGCTCTTCTCGGCGTTTGCCGGCGGTTCACCCTGGAGCTCGGCGCTGCGCATCACGCGGACGACCGCCCTGCCGCGGCTCTTCGTGACGCACGCGGCCGGCGGTGTCGTCTACCAGGACCTCGATGGCGATGGCCGCCGCGACCCATCGGAGCCGGGACTGGCGTCTGCGGTGATCCGCTATGGATCGAGCTACTTGCCGACGGATGAGCGCGGCCGATTCGCGTTCGAGACGAGGCAGGCCGGTCCGCCCCGCCTCGATATCCGGTCCATTCCTCTCGGGTGGATCGTGACCGGCACGGCGGTCGAGCGCGGAGGGGATTACACGGAGATCGGCGTGGCGCCGACCTCCACCGCGCGAATCAGACTGGAGCTCGATACCACCTTCACGGATTTCACGCTTCGCGTCCCGCTGTCGCTGATCCGCGTCGCGGTGCGCAACACGAACGGACGCGAGTGGGTGGCGCCGGTGGATGCCGGTGGGTCCGCGTTCTTCGACGCGCTCCCCGCGGGGCGTTACGACGTCGTCCTCGATCTGTCGCGACTGCCGGAGCCGCTCTCACTGATCGGCGAGACGAGCTTCACGGTGAACGCGGAGCCGAACGCGATCGAACGCACGATCCTCCTGCGGACCAGGCCGGTGCGGGTGCGGCGAATCGAACCGCCACCGCGCGACGCCAGTCCTTTCGCGCCGGAGTCGTGATGCCTCGACCGTCATTCACGATCGCGCTCGCGATCCCCGTGCTGGCCCTGCTCGGCGCCGCCTGCGGATCCGGGACCGAGCCGGGAGAGCCGCCCGTTGCGCTCATCGGATCCTGGTTCTACGAGGGATCGCAGGTCTCGCCGACGTCGGCCACGCTCGAGGGAACGCTCGAAATCGAGCGACAGGTCGGGCAGCGAATGGAAGGCTCGCTCGACGTGATCGAGAGCGCGGCGGGCGACGGCCGCAGGCTCACCGGGCTGCTGAACGGTCTTGCGCTCGATGCCGTCACGGTCGACTTCGACGTCAGCATCGACGGTGTCGCTCGCCGGCACGTCGCGGAGGTTCGTGGCGACTCGATCGTCGGGGCGTGGATCGAGGTTCGCGCCGGCGGGAGCTCGGGGACGTTCACCGCGGCGCGCACAGAGGCACCGTGAGCCTCAGCCGACCGCGGAGCGGCAGCCAACCGCTGATGGCCGCGATCCTGTCGCTGGCCGCGCTGGCACTGCCGGTCGGCGCTGAAGCGCAGAGCTGCACCACCGTTCCGCCAGGATCGTGCGGGGCGAACACATCGGCATCGATGGTGATTCCGGCCGTCATTCAGATCCTCGTCGCTTCCGGATCGGGACCGCAGCCCGTGACGCTGGCCGACTTCGAGAGCGGCCACGGCGAGTTCGCCGGCCCGGTGGTGACGGTGAGTGCGAATACGCCGTGGGCGCTCTCGATCAGTGCCGCGGCTCCGTTCTGGACCTCCACGAGCACGTTGCCCGGCGTCACCGCGCGCGCCGACAAGCCGGCTGCGGAGCTCCAGTGGAGCCTGGGCGCCGCGAGCTTCACTCCGCTCGAGGTGAGCGCGCAGCAGATCGCGATGGGCGGACGAACGAACGCCGCCTTGAGCGCACTCAGCTGGCGTGTACTCTATGACCTCACGCTCGACACGCCGGGCGACTACGCGATGACGGTTCTGTTCACGGTGACGTCGCCGTAGCGTCGTTCGCCTTGCGCGCGCGAGTCTCGCCGTGGCGCAGGTGCCAGAGGTCGTCGCTCGGCAGGCCTGTCGCTTCCCATGCCGCCCGCGTCCGCAGCGGCGGCTCGCCCGGCGGTTCTTCCGTGAGCCGGAACGTTCCCCAGTGGATCGGCACCATGGCCGCGGGCCGTCGGCTCGGAAAGGTGAGCTCCACGTGCGCGCGCACGGCCTCTTCCGGATTCATGTGCACCGAACGCATGAACCATCTTGGCTCGTAGGCGCCGACCGGCAACAACGTGAGGTCGAACGGGCCGAAGAGCTCCGCGATGGCGCGAAACTCCGGGTGGTAGGCGGTGTCGCCGGCGAAGAACACGCGTCGCTCGGATACCGCGATCGCATAGCCGCACCAGAGAGTGCGGTTGCGGTCGCCGAGCCCGCGCGCGCTGAAGTGCTGCGCCGGCGTACAGCCGATAACGGCATTGCCGATCCTCCGCTCGTCCCACCAGTCCAGCTCCTGCACGTCGCCTGCGCCGCGATGCACGATGAAATCGGCGACACCGAGCGGCGCGACCCATCGCGCTGACGGGAACCGCCGGATGAGCCGCCGGATGGTCCGGTCATCCAGATGGTCGTAATGGTTGTGCGAGACGAGGACGATGTCGATCGGCGGCAGTGACTCGAAATCGATGCCGGGCGGCATCATGCGCCGGGGCCCGGCGAACGTGACGGGCGACGCGCGGTTGCTCCACGTGGGGTCCGTGAGCAGGTTCACCACGCCGATCTGAAGCAGCATGGTCGAGTGTCCCACCCATGTCGCAGTGATCTCGCCGGGCTCGGCACGAGGGGAGGCGAACGCCGGGGCCGCGCGCTCGAAGTGCGGCCAGGGCGGGCCGGCCACGATCTCCTGCCGCGCGCGGCGGCCCAGCTGCCATCGAAGGAAGTCCCGAAACGTCGCCGGCGCGCTCGCCGGCCACGGATTGCGGAAGCGGCCTTCGGCGCGAATCGGTCGGATCCGGGTAGCGCGCCGGAACTCGTCTGCTGACTCCTGCCTTTCCATCGTTTGATTCCATCCGAGATCGGTGAACGGCCCGTGACCACCAGCCGCTCCATTGCCTTTGCCACCTACGACGGTGCCCCGGCGCTCACCCCCGACGATCGGCTCGCCGCGGCGGCGTTGGCGGGGCGTGGCATCGGTGTCGAACCCGCCGTCTGGTCCGATCCCGCCGTCGACTGGCAGCGGTACGACGCGGTCGTGCTCCGCTCCACATGGGATTATCACCGTCGCGTGCAGGAGTTCCGCGATTGGCTCGATTTGCTGGAGGGCAATCGCGTTGCGCTGTGGAATCCCGTTCCGCTCGCGCGGTGGAACCTCGACAAGCGATATCTCCGCGACCTTGCCGGGCGAGGTGTGCCGACGGTGCCCACCCTCTGGCTCGAGCCCGGTTCGATGCCCGATCTGCCGGCGGTGCTCGATGCGCACGGCTGGCCGGAAGCCGTGCTGAAACCGGTCGTGGCGGCGACCGCCTATCGAACGTGCCGCATCGCTCGCCATGCTCCGGCCGCTCAGCAAACGCAACTCCGTGACGCCGTAGAGGAAGTGCTCGCCGACGGCCCGGCGATGCTGCAGCCACTCCTCCCGCAGATTCGCGCGGAGGGGGAATGGTCGCTGATCTTCTTCGCCGGCGAATTCAGCCATGCCGTCCTCAAGAAGCCCACGGCGGGCGACTTCCGCGTCCAGGAAGAGTTCGGTGGGACGTCCGCGGCGGCGACTCCACCGCCGGCGCTACCCGTGGCTGCTCGCTCGATTCTCGATCGCATCGCCGGACCGTGGCTCTACGCTCGCGTGGATGGTGTTCGCTCGGAGAAGGGCGGCTTCCTGTTGATGGAGCTCGAGATGCTGGAGCCGCTGCTGTTCCTCTCGCTCGAGGCCTCGGCACCAGCGCGTTTCGCCGACGCCATCCTGAGGCTGGCCGTGGAACCCATGGCACGCTCGATCCGGAGGTAGACCACAGGAAGTCCGGCCCCCCAATTCTGAGTGGCGCGGAGATTCGAGCCATCCCTCAGCGCCTGCCAGGCGATCACGTTCAACCGTTTTCGAGTCATGACTTCTCCCAAGCTTCCGCGGGTTCGCGGTCCTGAGTTCCCAGAGTCCCTCGACTGGATCAATACCGGAGGTCGCCCGCTCACACTCTCCGAGCTGCGCGGCAAGATCGTCGTGCTCGACTTCTGGACCTACGGCTGAATCAACTGCATTCACGTACTCCCGCAGTTGCGGGAGCTCGAGCACCAGTACCCCGATGCGATCGTCGTCATCGGCGTGCACAGCGGCAAGTTCATCGCAGAGCGGGTGACGGCGCGGATCCGGGAGGCCGCCAACCGGCTGCGTGTTCCGCACCCGATCGTCAACGATCGGCAGTTCCGCATCTGGCGGTCGTTTGCGGTGCGCGCGTGGCCGACCCTGGTCGCCATCGATCCGGCCGGTTACGTCGTGGGAATGCACGCGGGCGAATTCACGAGCGAGATGCTCCACGACTTCCTCGACGCGCAGATCGCGCGCGGCTCGTCGGCGGGAACTCTCGATCGAGCTCGGCGCGAGTGGCCGCTGGATGGCCCCGCGATCGCACCGGAACCGCTTCGCTATCCCGGCAAGATCGCGATCGATGGTGACCGGATCGCGATCTCGGATTCGGGGAACGATCGCGTGCTGGTCGGCACGCTCTCGTCGGACGGCGCGTCAGCGCGCATCTCGCGAACGGTCGGGGCGCTCGCCCCGGCGAGTCATCCACAAGGTCTGGCGTTCGGCGACGAGACGCTGTACGTCGCCGACGCAGGGCATCACTCCGTGCGCGCCATCGATCTGACCACTGGTGTAGCGCGGACGCTGGCCGGAACCGGCCGGCAGATGCGGACGCGCGGCGACCTCCGAGACGGTGCGCTCTCGTCGCCATGGGACCTCGCCCTCGACGGCGATCGGCTGTTCGTCGCGATGGCCGGGGTGCATCGGTTGTGGGTGATCGACGTCGCGAACGGCGCGGCGCGCCCGTTCAGCGGGAGCGGCGCCGAGGACATCGCGGATGGCCCGCACGCCGAGGCGGCGTTGGCGCAGCCGATGGGGCTCGCGCTCGACGGCGAGCGCGGCGACGGACTGTACGTTGCCGACGCCGAGTCGAGCGCGGTGCGCGCCGCATCGCGCGCGCCCGGCGGCGGCGTCTCGACACTCGTGGGAACCGGACTGTTCGACTTCGGCGATCGGGACGGCCTCGGCGATGCCGTTCGGCTCGAGCATCCCCAGGGCATCGCTCGGCACGAGGACGGCCGGGTCCTGATCGCCGACTCGTACAACGACTCGCTGCGCTGGCTCGACCCCTCGACGCGTGAGGTCACCACGTGGGTGCGCGGCCTGCACGAGCCGGGTGGGCTCGCGATCGCGCGAGGTCGAGCATACGTCGCCGACACGAACGCGCATCGCATCGCGGTCGTGGACCTGGCGACCGGAGAGGTGTCGACGCTGGAGCTCGTGGGGGCCGAGCCCGCCGCAGCCAAGGGCAGCAGTCTCACGTAGGGCGGATCGAGCGACTGGTGCGGCCGTCGGCGCTACCTCCGGGCCGCGGCGCCGAGATTCTCGGCGAGGTGCCCGATCTGTTTCATCCCGACCAGCGCGGCCGTGACCCCCGGCAGACCGCGAACGAATGCGATCGCACGCTGGGCGTCCGTGCTCAGACCTGGGAAGCTCTCGCTCAATTGTGGCGGCAAGCCGGACACCAGCCGCGCCTGCATGAGCGAGGCGCTCGCGAACACCGCGATGCCGAGCTCCATCGCCGCCTCGAGGAGCGGGACGGTACGATCCCTCGGCAGCCGCTGGGTCGGTGCTCGGATCGCCTCCCCCATTGCGAGGTTGATGGGGAGTTGCACCGCGCGAAAGCGGTGCGCATCGCCGGCGACCTCGGCGGCCAGGTCGACGAGCTCCGCTAGCTCGAGGTGGTTACGCGTCCCGGGCTCCACGCGAAAGCCGGCCCAGGTCGCGCAGCCGTAACCGCCGATCACGCCGGCGTCCGCCTTCTGCTCGAGGAGCGCGAAGGCCGCGCGCATCCGCTCCCGAAAGACGTCGCGGGACACGGCATCGAGCTGCTGCTCGGGGTTGTGCAGGTAGTACAGGTCGAGGGTCTCGACGCGCAGATTCGAGCGGCTCCGTTCGATCTGATCGGCGAGGAAGGTCGGCGCCAGGCAGTGTCCCCCGGCGACGACCTCGCCGGGTTCCATCAACCGACGGTCGAAGTACTCACTCTGCAGCCAGGCTTGATA
>CAYLPM010000185.1:0-2679 GCA_964385525.1 uncultured Gemmatimonadaceae bacterium | reverse complement strand
AAGCTCGATCCGGTGATCGGACGCGACGAGGAGATCCGCCGCGTCGTGCAGGTGCTCTCGCGCCGCACCAAGAACAACCCCGTGCTGATCGGCGAGCCCGGCGTCGGCAAGACGGCGATCGTCGAGGGGCTCGCGCAGCGCATCGTCAACGGCGACGTGCCGGAGAGCCTCAAGAACAAGCGCCTCGTGGCGCTCGATCTCGGCGCCCTGATCGCCGGCGCCAAGTACCGCGGCGAGTTCGAGGAGCGTCTCAAGGCCGTGCTCAAGGAGATCACCGAAGCCGAGGGCCAGTTCGTCGTGTTCATCGACGAGATGCACACGCTCGTCGGGGCGGGGAAGGCCGAGGGATCGATGGACGCGGGCAACATGCTCAAGCCGATGCTGGCGCGCGGCGAGCTGCGCGTGGTCGGCGCGACGACGCTCGACGAGTATCGCAAGAACGTGGAGAAGGATGCCGCGCTCGAGCGGCGCTTCCAGCCGGTGTACGTGGGCGAGCCGAGCGTGGAGAGCACGATCGCGATCCTGCGCGGGCTCAAGGAGCGCTACGAGGCGCACCACGGCGTGCGCATCACCGACGGCGCCGTGGTCGCCGCAGCGACGCTCTCGCATCGCTACATCGGCGACCGCTTCCTCCCCGACAAGGCGATCGATCTCATCGACGAGGCCGCGTCGCGCCTTCGCATCGAGATCGACTCGATGCCGCAGGAGATCGACGAGGTGGAGCGCCGCGTGACGCAGCTCGAGATCGAGCGGCAGGCGCTCCAGAAGGAGAAGGACCCCGCCTCCCTCGAACGTCGCGAGAACCTCGAGCGCGAGCTGGCCGAGCTGCGCGAGCGCGCGTCGGCAATGAAGGCACAGTGGCAGCAGGAGAAGGAGATGCTCGGCGACGTCGGCAAGATCAAGCAGCAGATCGAGCAGGCGAAGCTGGAGGCCGAGCAGGCGACGCGCACCGGCGATCTCGGCAAGGCGGCGGAGATCTCCTACGGGCTGATCCCGCAGCTCGAGCAGAAGATGCGCGAGGCCGAGGGCAGACTCTCGGCGGACGACGGACGCCCGCGCTTCCTCAAGGAGGAGGTGACGGAGGAGGACATCGCCGAGATTGTGGCGCGCTGGACAGGGATTCCAGTGACGCGGATGATGGAGAGCGAGCGCGAGCGGCTGACGAAGCTCGACCGGGTGCTGGCCGAGCGCGTCATCGGGCAGGACGAGGCGGTCGAGGCGGTGGCGAACGCGGTGCGGCGGTCGCGCGCCGGGCTTCAGGATCCGGATCGTCCGATCGGTTCGTTCATCTTTCTCGGTCCCACCGGGGTGGGGAAGACCGAGACGGCGCGCGCGCTCGCCGAGTTCCTGTTCGACGACGAGCACGCGATGGTGCGCATCGACATGTCCGAGTACATGGAGCGGCATGCGGTGGCCCGGCTCATCGGCGCGCCGCCGGGCTACATCGGCTACGAGGAGGGTGGACAGCTCACGGAGGCCGTGCGCCGCCGGCCGTACTCGGTGATCCTGTTCGACGAGATCGAGAAGGCGCACCAGGACGTGTTCAACATCCTGCTCCAGATACTCGACGACGGGCGGCTCACGGATTCACAGGGGCGGACGGTCGACTTCCGCAACACCGTCGTGATCATGACGTCGAACATCGGCAGCCACGTGATTCTCGAGCGTGGCCAGACGGGATGGGAGGCGGTGGAGGCGGTGGTGACCGGGATGATGCGCGAGCACTTCCGCCCGGAGTTCCTGAACCGGGTGGACGACATCATCGTCTTCCGTCCGCTCGGCCAGCCGGAGCTGGACCGGATCATCGAGCTCCAGCTCGCGCGCGTCGAGCAGTTGCTCGCCGATCGCAAGCTGACGATCGACATCACGCCGGAGGCGAAGCGCGTAATCGCGACCGAGGGCTACGATCCGGCGTTCGGTGCGCGGCCGCTGAAGCGCGCGATCCAGCGGCTGGTGCAGAACCCGCTGGCGATGGCGGTGCTGGAGGGGAAGTTCGTGGATGGCGACCGCATCGTGGTGACGGCGGATGCGAGCGGGCACCTGGTGTTCGAGAAGGCGGCCGGCGCCGAGCCATTGGATGCCGACGCGCCGGCCGCCGCGGGCGCCGGAGCCGGCGCGCGGTGATCACGGTGACGCGCTCGGCGGCGGAGGACGAGCGCTGGATGCGCGCGGCGCTCGACGAGGCGAAGGCCGGACGCGAGTGCGGTGAAGTGCCCGTGGGCGCGGTGGTCGTCCGCGAGGGCGCGCTCGTCGCGCGCGCCGGGAATCGCACGGTGCGCGATCACGATCCGACGGCGCACGCGGAGCTGCTCGCGTTGCGCAGCGCGGCGGCCGTGCTGGGCGAGGCGCGTCTGACCGGGTCGACGCTGTACGTGACGCTCGAGCCGTGCGCGATGTGTGCGGGAGCGATCGTGCTGGCGCGCGTGGATCGCGTGGTGTTCGGCGCGTGGGACGACAAGGCGGGGATGGCGGGCTCGGTCGGCGACCTGCTGCGGCATCCGAAGCTGAACCATCGGCCCGAGGTGATCGGTGGCGTGCTGGCGGAGGAAACCGGCGAGGTGCTGCGCGATTTTTTTCGCGAGCGGCGCGGCGCCGGCGTGCCCGGATTTCCGGCTGTCGAAACCGAGTCAAGTCGTTGACATGTCGAGCCTTCGCGGCTAGACTACTCGGCCTTGGACA
>CAYLPM010000184.1:0-2897 GCA_964385525.1 uncultured Gemmatimonadaceae bacterium | reverse complement strand
GACCCTCGCCGACCGGCTCATCGAGACCACCGGCACGATCGACAAGCGCGACATGAAGGCGCAGGTGCTCGACACGCTCGACCTCGAGCGGGAGCGGGGCATCACGATCAAGCTGAACGCCGTCCGGATGAGCTACGTCGCCCGGAGCGGGAAGACGTACGAGCTCAACCTGATCGACACGCCCGGCCACGTCGATTTCACCTACGAGGTCTCGCGCTCGCTCGCCGCCTGCGAGGGCGCGGTGCTCGTCGTGGACGCCTCCCAGGGGATCCAGGCCCAGACGCTCTCGAACCTCTTCCTGGCCATGGACGCGGGGCTCGACATCATCCCGGTGCTCAACAAGATCGACCTGCCCGGCGCCGAGCCCGAGCGTCGCAAGGCCGAGCTCCAGGAGCTGCTGGGCGCCAAACCGGACGAGATCCTGCTCGTCAGCGCGAAGGAGGGCCTCGGCATCCCCGAGCTGCTCGAGGCCATCGTCGCGCGCGTGCCCGCACCCGAAGGCGATCCGAACGCGCCACTGCGCGCGCTGATCTTCGACTCCTACTACGACCGCTACCGCGGCGCCGTGCCGTCGGTCCGCGTCGTCGACGGCGAGATCCGCCCGGGCATGGAGATCACCTTCGGCGCGAGCGAGTCGCACTACGAGGTCGCCGAAGTCGGCTACAACCAGCTCCGGCAGGTGAAGACCGATGCGCTGCGGCCGGGCGAGGTGGGCTACGTCGTGGCGAGCGTGAAGCACGTCAAGGAGACACGGGTCGGCGACACGATCTTCGATGCCGCGAACCACGCCGCCGAGCCGCTGCCCGGCTACCAGGACGTGCACTCGATGGTGTTCGCCGGGCTCTACCCGACCGACACCACCGCGTACGAGAACCTCCGCGATGCGCTGGAGCGGCTCCAGCTCAACGACGCCTCGCTGCACTTCGAGCCCGAGACCTCGACCGCGCTCGGCTTCGGCTTCCGCTGCGGCTTCCTCGGCCTGCTGCACATGGAGATCGTGCAGGAGCGGCTGGAACGCGAGTACGAGCTCGACCTGGTCACCACCGTCCCGAACGTCGAGTACCACGTCTACATGACGGATGGCTCGATGCTCCTGCTCGAGAACCCGTCGAAGATGCCGCCGCCGGCGAACGTCGATCGGGTCGAGGAACCGTACGTGAAGGCCCGCATCGTCGCGCCGGCGGACTACATCGGCCCGATCATGACGCTCGGCAACGAGCGGCGCGGCGTCTACCGCAACATGAGCTACATCGACACGTCGCGCGTCGAGTTCGACTGGGAGTTCCCGCTCGCCGAGATCATCCTCGACTTCTACGATCGCCTGAAGACGATCAGCCGCGGGTACGCGAGCCTCGACTACGAGATGCTCGACTATCGTGCGAGCGAGCTGGTGAAGCTCGACATGCTGATCAACAGCGACGCGGTGGACGCCTTCTCGGTGATCATCCATCGCGACAAGGCGTACGAGTGGGGGCGCAAGATCGCCGACAAGCTCAAGGAGCTGATTCCGCGCCAGCTCTTCGAGGTGGTGATCCAGGCCGCGATCGGCACGAAGGTGATCGCGCGAACGACGGTCAAGCCGCTCCGCAAGAACGTGCTCGCCAAGTGCTACGGCGGCGACATCACGCGTAAGCGGACGCTCCTCGAGAAGCAGAAGGAGGGAAAGAAGCGGATGAAGCAGGTGGGCGCAGTCGAGATCCCGCAGGAGGCCTTTCTGGCCGTGCTTCAGGTGGAGTGAGCGGCCCAGCGCCCGGCGGCTCGGCACGCGGCGGCTCGGCAGCCGGCGGCTCGGCGCCCGGCAGCCCGGGGCCTGGCGGCTCGGCGAACGACGCTCGGGGGTCGGCGACCGACGTCATTCCCGAGACGCAGCCGGAGGCTTCGCCCATCGAGGCGGAGGCCGGCGATCGCGTATCGCTCGTCATTCAGACCAGCTTTCTCGGCGACACGGTTTTGACCACACCGCTGATCGCGGAGCTCGCACGACGGGGCCCCGTGGACGTCGTGGTCACGCCGGCGTCCGCGCCGCTCTTGAAGAACAATCCGGCGATCCGCGAGCTCCTCGTGTACGACAAGCGGGGCAACGCGCGAGGGATGATGGGCCTCTGGCGCACGTCGCGGACGCTGGTGACGCGGTGTCCGCCCGACCGCCCGTCGCGCGGGGCGGGGTGCATCGACGTCGCGTACCTGGCGCAGGGATCCGTGCGGAGCGCGATGCTCGCGATGCTCGCCGGCATCCCGGAACGGGTCGGGTTCTCGACCTCCGCCGGACGCCGGCTGTACACGAGCATCGTTCCGTATCGCGATGACCTGCACCATGCGGAGCGGCTCTGGCGGCTCGCCGTCGGCGCCGATGTTTCGCCGCCGCCGCCGGAGACGATCCGTCCACGGCTCTATCCCGGCGACGAAGAGGCCGCGGCGGTGGAGATCCTCCTCGCCGAGCATGGCTGGCGCGGCGAGCCGATGGTCGCGCTCGCGCCGGGCAGCGTGTGGGCGACCAAGCGGTGGCCGTACTTCCCCGAACTGGCGCTGCGGCTGGCCGCCCGCTGGCGGATCGCGCTGCTCGGCGGGCCGCGGGACACGGATGTGTCCCGCGCCGTCGTCGAGGTGCTCGGCCCCTCGCACCGGCCGATCGTCGCGACGGCGAAGCTCTCGCTTCTCGGGTCGGCGGAGCTGCTCCGACGTGCGGCCGCGCTGGTGACCAATGACTCCGCGCCGCTGCACCTGGCGTCCGCGATGGGCACCCCCACGGTTGCGGTGTTCGGCCCGACGGTGCCAGAGTTCGGCTTCGGTCCGCTCGCGCCGCGGCACGCGATCGCCGGCCATCCGACGCTGGCGTGCCGTCCGTGCGACCGGCATGGCCCGCAGCGATGTCCGCTGACGCACTGGCGGTGCATGCG
>CAYLPM010000183.1:0-7261 GCA_964385525.1 uncultured Gemmatimonadaceae bacterium | reverse complement strand
GGAGTCGATCCGGGTGCCGATGCTCGCGTACGCGCCGGGCTGGATCGCGCCCGGGTCCGTGGTGACGAACATGGTGCGCAACATCGACATCGCGCCGACGATCCTGGAGCTTGCGGGGGTGGGGGTGGGGGTGGGGGTCGGGGTGGGGTCGACCGGGACGATGGATGGGCGCTCGGTGCTTGCGGCGCTCGAAGGTGCCACGCCGGCGGCCGGAGCCGTGAGGACCGACGTCGGCGCCGGTGCGGCCGCTCCGCCGGCGAGCCCGGACGCTGAGATGCTGTACGAGTACTACTGGGAGTACGCGTTCCCCCACACGCCGTCGACGTTCGCGATCCGCGGCGATCGCTTCAAGTTCATCTTCTATCACGGCGTGTGGGACCGCTTCGAGCTGTACGATCTCGTCAACGATCCCGCGGAGCGCCATAATCTCATCGATCTGCCGGCGTACCAGGACACGGTGCGCGCGATGCGGACGAGACTCTGGACGCGGCTCGAGGCGGCGGACGCGATGAAGATTCCCATGCGGCGCGGTGACTGGCAGGCGGCGGAGCGGAAGCTGCCATGACGGGCCGAGTGCTGGCCGGACTGGCGGCGATCGGGCTCGCGATCATCCTGCTCGCGCTGCGCGCGTGGGGGTCGGGTGCGCGCATCGAGGAGCGACCGATCGTGCGGGCGTTGCCGGAAGGCGTCGCCGTGCCGGATGGGATGGTGTTCATCCCTGGCGGCCGGACCACTATCGGCGCGGCCGATGGCACGCCGGACGAGAGGCCGGAGTTCGAGGCGCGTGTCGAGCCGTTCTTCATGGATGTGCACCCGGTGACGGTCGAGCAGTTCGCCGACTTCGTGAACGCGACCGGCTACCTGACGGAGGCGGAGCGCTTCGGCAGCGCCGGCGTCCTCGTCGCGGAGCGCATGGAATGGCGGCTCGTGGATGGAGCGACGTGGCGGCAGCCGCGCGGACCCGGCACGACGCACGCGCCCGGCGATCACCCGGTGACGCAGGTGTCGTGGAACGATGCGGTCGCGTACGCGACGTGGGCAGGGAAGCGGCTTCCGACCGAGATCGAGTGGGAGCACGCCGCGCGGGGCGCCGCGAACGATCGCTCCCGGTACGCCTGGGGTGATGCTTTGGTGGAAGGCGGCGCCCATCGCGCGAACACCTGGCAGGGGCCCTTTCCGCTTCGGAACACGGGAGAGGACGGCCACCACTTCACATCACCGGTCGGCGCCTTCGGTGCGACGCCGCTGGGCCTCACGGACATCGGCGGCAACGTGTGGGAGTGGACGGCGGACTGGTTCCGGGCGTACAATGAGCGCGACCGTGCCTTCACCCCAACCCCTTCGAGCGAGCGCGTGCAGCGCGGCGGTTCCTTCCTGTGCCACGACTCGTACTGCCACGGCTATCGCGTTTCGGCACGCAGCCACTCGACGCCGGAGACCTCGCTCTTTCACGTCGGGTTCAGGCTCGTGCAGGACCTGCCTCGAAGTCCGAAGGACGTGGGCGGTTAGCGCGGACACGCGGACGCGACGCGGGGAGGTGCCGAAGAGCGAGTGACGCCCCGCGGGCCGGGTTCCCGGTGTCCGCGAACGACGACGTGTCGTCGGCGTCATCGGCGCGGTCCGCGTCGGCCGTTTCGGTCCCGGTGGTCCCGCAATCCCACTGACGGAGGTACGCGTGCCGCAGCTCGCGACGCTGGACTGGGTGGTCATCGCGCTCTACTTCGTCCTCACGTTCGGCGTCGCCATCTGGGCGACGTGGCGCGAGAAGTCGCGCTCGACGTCTGCCGACTACTTCCTGGCGGGACGCAACGTCGGGTGGTTCATCGTCGGCGCATCGCTGTTCGCGTCGAACATCGGGTCCGAGCACCTCGTTGGCCTCGCGGGCAGTGGAGCCGCGGGCGGCGTGGCGGTCGGCCAGTTCGAGGTCCTCGCCTCGCTGATCCTGCTGGTGCTCGGCTGGGTGTTCGTGCCCTTCTACATCCGAAGCGGCGTGTTCACGATGCCGGAGTTCCTCGAGCGCCGGTACTCCGAGGGCGCGCGGTGGTATCTCGCCATAGTCTCGATCATCGCCTACGTGCTGACGAAGATCTCGGTCACGATCGCCGCGGGCGGGATCGTCTTCGAGGCGCTGATGGGGATCGATTTCTGGACCGGCGCCTTCATCGTCGTCGTCGCGACCGGCATCTACACGATCTTCGGCGGGCTGCGGGCCGTGCTTTACACGGACATGGTACAAATGTTCGTGCTCATCGGCGGCGCGGTCACGGTGACGGTGATCGGGCTCGCCCGGCTCGGAGGTTGGGACGCGATGGCCGAGACGGCGGGTCCGCAGTTCCTGGACATGTGGAAGCCGGCGACCCACCCCGACTTCCCGTGGACCGGCGTCCTCTTCGGAGCGCCGATCCTCGGCATCTGGTACTGGTGCACCGACCAGTTCATCGTGCAGCGCGTGCTGTCGGCGCGGAACCAGTTCGAAGCGCGGCGGGCGACGATCTTCGCCGGATTCCTGAAGCTGCTGCCAGTCTTCATCTTCGTGCTGCCGGGCGTGATCGCGTTCGCCCTCGCGCAGCGCGGCGAGCTGGTGCTGGATCGGACCGACGCGGCGCTCCCCGCCCTCGTGACGGCGCTGCTGCCGGCGGGACTTCGAGGCATCGTCGTCGCCGGGCTACTGGCCGCGCTCATGAGCTCCCTCTCGTCCGTGTTCAACTCGTGCTCGACGCTGATCACGTGGGACGTGTACAAGAAGGTGCAGCCGGCCGCGTCCGAGCGACAGCTAGTGCTCGTCGGACAGATGTCGACCCTGATTCTCGTCATGCTCGGTCTGCTGTGGATCCCGCTGATGGACCTGATCTCCTCGCAGCTCTACGTGTATCTCCAGAGCGTGCAGGGATACATCTCGCCTCCGATCGCCGCGGTGTTCCTGCTCGGCATCGCGTGGCGCGGGGCGAACGCGCGCGGTGCGATGGCGGCGCTGCTCACGGGATTCGTGCTCGGCGTGGCGCGACTCGCGCTGGAGCTCAACAAGGCGACGCTCGATGGATTCATGTTCACCTTCGCGGACATCAACTTCCTGCACTTCGCGGTGCTGCTGTTCCTCATCTGCTCGGCGGTGCTGGTCGTGGTGAGTCTGGCCACGACGCCGCCGTCGGACGAGAAGCTCGCCGGACTGACTTTCGCGACGACGACGGGAGAGCAGGGGCCGCGCACCCGGGGACGCACGTGGGATGCGGTCCTCAGTGCGGTGCTCGTTCTGTGCGTGTTCGCGATCTGGTGGTTCTTCTCTGCATGAGGGTAGCGGAGACCCCTCCCCATCTTACCACAGAGGAGCGCAGAGAAACGGCGAGGAACGCAGAGGACGGCACACCCGTCCTGGGTCTGCCCGCGACGAGCCCGGACGAATGCTGGAAACGGCCTCGGCACGCAATGGCTTCCCGAGGTCGTTCATCCCATTCTTCCGGGCTCGTGGCGGTCGGGAGCTCCTTCGGTGTGCAGTCCTCCGCGATCCTCCGCGCCGACCTCCGCGTTCCTCCGCGGTTCAAGGCAGTTCCCAACCTGCCATCAACGACTCGGAATCAGTCCACCAGGTCCTCGTGCACGACGGAAACTGGGCGACGCCTACTTCAATCGTCGGGCGGCCGGCGAGCGCGCGAGGACGTCCGAGCCCTCGCCCCAGGTCCCGCCCCCGCCGGCTCGGGCACCGGCGGTTCCGGCGGATCGTACTGTTCCTCCGGGATGCGGAACTGCGCCGCGATCTCCGGATCGCCCTCGTCGCCAAGGACGCGCCGGGCGACGTACTCTCCGACCACCGGCCCGAACTTGAAACCCTCCGCCGAACCGCCGCCGGCGATCCAGACGTTGGACAGGTCGGGATGCCGGTCAATGATGAAGTTGCGGCTCACGCTCAGCTCGTAGTGGCAGGCGCGCGTCTCCATCAACGGGGTGTCGGCCAACTCGGGAAAGCGCTGCGCGAGGAAGTTGCGCGGCCGTTCGTGACGGTCGGCCGGGATCCAGCGGTCGCTCAGGTCCGGATCCGCGAGTCCCCCGCCGCCGGTGCGGACACGGAACCCGCGATTGTCCACCGGCAGCGCGGGCCAGCCGGTGACGCCCGGAAAGTTGTAGCTCGGAATGTTCGGATAAGCGAAGCGATGATCACCCGGCGGCGTGGCGAAATAGAAGACGTTGCCGATCGGAGTCCGGAGCCGCTGGCCGAGGAGGTCGGGAAAAATCTTGCCGAGCCAGGGCCCGCACGCGTAGACGTACGAATCGGCCCGAAGCGTCTCGCCGTTGGACATCAGCAGCTGCGAGACGGTGCCGTTGGCGGCCAGCGACGTCTGCGCGCGTGCGACGATGAGCTTGCCGCCCATCCGCTGGAACGCCTCGGCGACCGCCTGACACGCGCGGCGCGACCGCACGACGCCGGCTCCCGGTTCGTAGAGCACGGCGCTGATGTTCTCGAGCCGGATCGCCGGCCACCGGTATTGCACTTCATTGACCGGCAGCACCTGGTACCGCACGCCGACCTTGTCCCAGAGCTCTCTCGTCGTGTTGGTGAACCGCTCCCAGTCGGCGCGCATGATCAGATCGCCGGTCGGAAAGAAGAGCTGCGGGCCGAGCTCGCCGTGCCATTCCGCGTCCCATCGCGTCCACTTCGCGATCGCCTCGTGTGCCCATCGCATCCACAGCTCGCCGTGCTCGCGGTCGCCGTACGACGTGCGCACGCCGCGCGTCTCGTCGCCGGAGGTCGAGCGCGAGTTGCCCGGGCCCCACGCATCGACGAGCGTCACCTGGGCACCCATCTGCTGGAGGTAGAGCGCGGTCCATCCCCCGAAGGCGCCGGCGCCGATCACGACGATGTCGGGCGAGCCGCCCCTCCCCCCGACGGCCGGCGCGCCGGCGCCAGCGGGACCGGGACGCGTGGTGCCTGCGGGGAGGGCACAGGCGCCAGTCGCGAGCAGGCCGGCATGGGCGCCGGCGATCTTCAGGAAATCACGACGATCGATCGACATCGGTCAGTCTAGCGAGAGGTCGGGAGTCCACCGTGCACGAATTTCTGCACGCGCTTGGAGATGTCCACTTCCGTGGTGTAGATGCTGCCCCTGGAGTCGACCGCCAGGTTGTGCACCCAGCCGAAGTGGCCGGCGTTCTGCCCGCCGCGCCCGAACGCGCCGATGATCCGCAGATCATCGCGCGAGACGATCCACACTTTCCGGTTGGTTCCATCGGCCACGTACAGAAAGCGCTGCGCGGGGTCGTGCGAGAACGCGATGTCCCACGCGGATCCAAGGGCGCGCGTTTCGGGGGCGATGCTCGCTTCCTGCACGAACTCGCCGTCGGGGCGGAAAACCTGAATGCGATCGTTCGCCCGATCGGCTACGTACAGCAGGCGATCGCGCGACAGGCGAACGCCGTGCACCGGCGTGCCGAACTGGCGCGCCGGCGGCGCGGCGGGATCGTAGGTGCCGACGTCCGCGTCATCGGGGCGACGGCCGTAAGCACCCCAGTGCCGCTTGTAGCGGCCGGTCGTGGCGTCGAAGACGATGATGCGACGGTTGCGATAGCCGTCGGCGATGTAGACCTCGCCAGCGTCGGCATCCGTATCGATCCCGGCCGGTTGCCCGAGCAGCAGGGTGTCGTTGCTGCCACCCGTCCGCCCCTTGCGGCCGATCTGGAGGAGGAACTTCCCGTCCCCGGAGAACTTGAGCACCTGGTGGTCGTCGCGCGCGCTGCTCGCGAGCCACACGTTGCCCACGGCATCCACGTGGATGGTGTGCTCGCTCTCCGGCCACTCGTATCCTTCGCCGGGGCCACCCCACGAGCGCACGACGTTGCCTTCCGGATCGAACTCGATCACGGGCGGTGCGGCGACGCAGCATTCCGAAACCGGCGGCGTCTGGGCCGCCCCCAGATCGCTTGGCGTCAGCGTCCGCGGGCGGTGCACGATCCACACGTGATCGCGCGCATCGACGGCAATACCGGAGACCTGCCCGAGGATCCATTCGTCGGGGAGGGGCATCGGCCACAAGGCGTCGACGGCGAAGTCCGGCGCGCCCTCGCCGAGTACCGTGCCATCCAGCGACGCGCGAGGGCGCCCGTCCATGACGGCCGCTCCCGACGCGAGGATCGCCGGTGCGAGCGCGACAGGGACGGCAATGATGGCGAAACCAATGAGTAGTCGCGAGCCGGTCATTCTGCTGTTTTATCCCCCGGGGCGAGGGGCGTCAAGGTCTCGATGAGGTAGAACGACGGAATCGCTCGCGTCAGTCGGGATGACGACGGCGCCGTCATCCCGGGAAGTGCCGAGACGAGGAATCCCGTTTCGCATCGCTCGTCGAGGTGCGGGGCTATTGACACGCCCCCGGTCGAGGTCGTTGAATTGCGCACGACAGCAGTCCCGGGGGCGACGACTCCTGCACGGCACGCGCCCGGGGTGCGGCGATCTCAGTCCGATGACGCAGCTCGAGGGTGTGTAATGGCGCATGCGCAGCTCCCCGTCGTCCATCGTGGATTCGGCGAGACCCTGCGACGCGATGCCTGGTGGGTGCAGCCCGCCATCGTGTTCACGGTCTTCACCGCGTTCATCGTCTACGCCACCTGGGCCGCCTTCCAGGGCGAGCACTACACTCACGGCCCCTACCTCTCGCCGTTCTACTCGCCGGTCCTCTGGGGCGACCCGTCGCACGCGTGGTTCGGGGCTCGGCCTGCCTGGTGGCCGGGGTGGCTCGTCTTCTCGCCCGCGCTGCTGATCCTCCCCTTTCCGGGACTCTTCCGCTTCACCTGCTACTACTACCGCGGCGCCTACTACAAGGCGTTCTGGGCCGATCCGCCGTCGTGCTCCGTCGGCGAGCCGCGCAGCGGTTACCGCGGCGAGCGGTACTTCCCGCTCATCGTCCAGAACGTTCACCGGTACTTCCTCTACATCGCGCTGATCTTCATCGGGATCCTCAGCTACGATGTCTGGCTCGCGCTCTGGTTCCCGAACGAGGCGACGGGCGCACGCGAGTTCGGCATTGGCGTGGGGACGCTCGTGCTTGCGGTCAACGTCGTGCTCCTCGCCAGCTACACGTTCGGCTGCCACTCGCTGCGCCACATCGTCGGCGGCCATCGGGACCAGCTGGCCCGCTCGGCGGTGAGCAAGAAGGCCTACGACTGCGCGAGCTGTCTCAACCGCCGGCACGGCCGGTGGGCGTGGTTCAGCCTCTTCTCGGTGGCGTTCGCGGACATCTACGTCCGCCTGTGCTCGATGGGGATCTGGACGGACTGG
>CAYLPM010000182.1:0-2208 GCA_964385525.1 uncultured Gemmatimonadaceae bacterium | reverse complement strand
CGTCGCGGCGGCAGCTCGAGCGCGTGGGCGACGCTCGCGCGCCGCGTGCGCACCATCACCTGCGATGTCAGCTCCTTCAACGCCTCCGGATCGCGCGGCTTGCGTTTGTCGCCGCGCGTCAAGTGCGCGCGCTGGAACGTGGGCCAGGTGCCGAGCTGTCCGGGGCGGAGCAGCGTGACGAGGTTGTACAGCTCGCGGAGGTCGTTCTGGAGTGGTGTCGCGGTGAGGAGCAGCAGGTAGTTGCGCTCGATCTTCTGGAGGAACCTGTACGTCGCGGCGCGGTGGTTCTTGACCTTGTGCGCCTCGTCGACGATCACGAGGTCCCAGCGGTGGCGGAGGATCGCGTCTGCGTGCCGCTTGCCGCGCGCGCGGTCGTGCGAGGCGATGGCTCTGGTGGCGTGCTCCCAGTCGCCGGGCTCGGTGGGCGTGTCGAAGGGCTCGAAGAACTTGCTCTCGAGCTCCCCCTGCCACTGGTCGACGAGGGAGGCGGGCGTGAGGATGAGGACCCGGCGCGCGAGGCCGCGGACGAGGAGCTCCTTGAGGATGATGCCGGCCTCGATGGTCTTGCCGAGTCCGACCTCGTCGGCGAGGATGGCGCGGCCGCCCATGTGGCGGAGCACGCGGCGGGCGACCTCGATCTGGTGCGGGAGCTCCTTGATCGTGTTGGCGTCGAGCGTGATCAGCCTGTCGAAGCCCGGCGTCAGGGCGAGATGCTCGGCGGCGCGGCGGAGTGTGGCCCAGGTCTGGTCGGAGGGCGGCTCGGCGAGGCGCGCGGACAACTCGGCGAGGGAGCGCTCGTCGAGGGTCCAGAGGTCGTCACGGAGGATGGACGCGGTCACCGTGGCGCTCGGCGGAGCGGAGGTCATGTCATGAAGACGCTCGAGATGCCGCGCCCGACACGGGCGTGTGTCGCCAGTGACCTCATGCAGGGGAGCTCCGGAGGGGTCAGCGGTGCGCCTCTCGGCTCACTCCGAACGTAGCGCGCGGGCGGCGTCGAGGGCAGCACGGTGGGCGGGCTTCGTCGGCGGTAATACGATGATGGCGCGGCCAGCTCGCTTCCGCAGCTTCGGGCCATGTCCGCTTGTGCCCTCGGCGACGGGGAGGCCATTCTATGCACATGGACGCGATCAGGAAACGCTGGCGCGTGGACGAGGTGCGCGCGCTTCCCGACGATGGCAACCGGTACGAGGTCATCCGCGGAGTCCTCCTGGTGACGCCGGCGCCTCGGCCGATCCACCAGCGCGCGGTGCTCCTGCTGGCCATGATGCTCGAGCCGTACTGCGAGCGTACGGGGATCGGCCGGGTGTATCAGTCGCCGGCCGATGTCGAGTTCGACGACGAGACGATGGTGCAGCCGGACCTCTTCGTCATCCCCGGACGAACCGGACGCGTGCCGTCGAGCTGGCGAATGATGGCGAAGCCGTTGCTCGCGGTGGAGGCGATCTCCCCTTCATCGGCGAGGGCCGATCGGCAGGAGAAGCGCAAGACCTACCTGGAGGAGGGCATCGAGGAGTACTGGATCGTCGACATCGATGCGCGGCTCGTCGAGCGGTGGCGGCCGGGTGACTCGCGTCCGGAGATCCTCGATCAGCGGCTGGAGTGGCATCCGGATCCCGGCGTCGAAGCGCTGGGCATCGACCTGGTCGACTACTTCGCCAGAGTCTGGGGTGAGTGACCGAGAGTTTCCACCGCTCCGGCGCTCGTGAGCTGACCCATGGGACCGACCGCGAACGCGCGGGCGAAGAATGCTGCCCGGTGAGGCGCAATGATGACGCCCCTTCCCGGGCGCAGCCGCAGACTGGGGCATGCCCCCTTGCCCCCTCGGCGCCGAGGAGCCCAATCTGTGTCCATGCCCATCTCGGACCGCCACTGGACGGTGGACGACCTCGTCACGCTGCCGGACGACGGCAACCGATACGAGATCATCGACGGCGAGCTGCTCGTGACGCCAGCGCCGTCGCTGCGACATCAACGGATCGTGCTCGCGCTGTACCGCCGGATCGAGGCCTGGCTCGCGCAGCATCCGATCGGTGAAGCCCTCCTCTCGCCGGCCGACATCAGATTCGCGCGCGACACGTCCGTTCAGCCGGATCTGTTCGTCGTGCCCCTGGCCCTGGCACGTCAGGCAGCGTCGTGGAGCGACCTGCGGGAGCTGCTTCTGGCGGTGGAGGTGCTCTCGCCCGGCACCATGCGCGACGACCGCTACCG
>CAYLPM010000181.1:0-7017 GCA_964385525.1 uncultured Gemmatimonadaceae bacterium | reverse complement strand
CCCTCGATGTCGTCGTCGTCGAGCCAGACGCGGTGCAGCGTGTACGACGGATCGTCGGGTGGAACGCGGACACGGCCGCGTTCGTCGGCGGTGTCGCGGTCGGCGGAACCGGAACCCCAGGCCACCCAGATCCCGCTCGTGCGACGCATCGTCGGATCGAGCGCAGAGACGAGTCCGCCCGCCGGCTGCCTGACCTCGATCGCGGCACCGTGCCTGAGGTGCTCATACGGCTCCCGATTGGAGAGCAGAATGAGCGCGCGGTACTCCTCGACGAAGTCAGTGAGTGTGGCCATGGACTCCAATATTCGGGCAACACATGTACCCGGTGGTCGCAAGCGTGCCGTGTGACCCGTGGCTGCGTTCGGGGCAGGTCGGGGATCCACGAGCCGACAGCCGTCCGGCGTGCCGGCTGGTTGGCTGTGCAAAGCATCGTGACCATGACGCGTCGGCTCGCGGATGGTACGCTGGCCCAGTCGACAGGCTCGGGTCCGGGATACCGAGGGTCCGTTCCAGCGTCGCCGATTCCGCTCTCGGACTCTCTGATCTCGACGAGTGCTCCATTCGCAATCTCCACCTCGACGGTGCCCGACACAACCACTGGGGACGCGTAAATCGCGCGAATCGCGGGAATCGGTCGACGAACGGCGACGAATGGCCTGGAGGGCACATGTTCTGCTGCCTCGCGCTTCGCTCCCACCCGGTTGCTCCAGATGCAAGCTGAGGTCATAGAATTGCCACGGCGAACTGTGCGCGACCCGGAGGGTCAGGTCTGGCAGGTCAGGGAATTCGTCCAACACCAGGACGGTCACGAGGACCGCAGCCTGCTTTTCGACAACGGCGTAGCCATCCGGCGCGTGCGCGATTTCCCCACCTCATGGCACTCGCTGCCCGAACGTGAGCTAATGAAGGTGAGTCGGCGGCGCTGAGCGCTTTCCTTGCGCCGAACCCGGCCTGCGGCTAGCCTCACCTCGGCGGAGTCCAGATTCGGAAACCTTCTGGTGCTCCAGCGCTCCGGGATCCGGGCCGCGAGCTCCGAGCCTGCCAACCTGCCAGCCGTTGACTCCGACGAACCACGGGCCAGGGAAAGGTTTCCTGCCGGGAGGCTGGCAAGCTGTCACGCTCGCGGCCCGAATCCCGGCGGACCCGCCGACGGACTCTCCAAACGGGACCAACCCCTCATCTCCGGCGTCATGTCCATCCCTCGCGGAGATTCTGTAGCCCTCGCCCGGGCGCTCGTTCGAGTCGACTCGCGCAACCCCTCGCTCGTGCCCGGTGCGTCCGGCGAGGGCGAGATCGCGCGCGTGCTGGCCGAGGTGCTCGAGGCGTGGGGGATGTGGGTGGAGATCGTGGAGGTCGCGCCGGGACGGCCCAACGTTATCGCGCGCGCAGGCTACGGCAGTGGTCGGTCGCTGATGCTGAACGGACATCTCGACGTGGTCGGAACGGACGGGATGATTCACGCACCGTTCGACGCCGAGGAGCGCGGGTCACGCCTCTACGGCCGCGGCGCGGCGGACATGAAGTCCGGTGTGGCGGCGATGTGCGCGGCCGCAGCGCGCGCGGTCGAGGCCGGCGCCACGGGAGACATCACCATTGCCGCGGTGTGCGACGAGGAGTTCGAGAGCATCGGGACGCGAGCCGTGATCGAGAGCGGCGTCCGTGCTGATGCCGCGATCGTCACGGAGCCGACGCGGCTCGCGATCGCGCCCGCGCACCGTGGCTTCGTCTGGATCGATGTGGAAGTTCGCGGCCGAGCGGCGCACGGAAGCCGCTACGACATCGGGATCGATGCGATTCGGCACGCCGCGCTCGTGATCGCAGAGCTCGACCGGCACGAGCGCGAGACGCTCGTGCATCGCACGCACCGGCTGCTCGGGCACGCATCGTTGCACGCATCGCTGATCGAGGGCGGGAGCGGGATGTCCACCTATCCCGACCGCTGCCTCGTCCGTCTGGAGCGCCGTACGCTGCCCGGTGAGTCGGTGGCGGACGCGGTAGGCGAAGTCGAGGCCGCGTGTGCGCGCGTGCGCGAAGCCGTTCCACGACTGGACGCCGAGGTGCGCCTGACGTTCTCGCAGGAGCCGAGCGATGTCGCGGTGGATGCGCCGGTGGTGCGCGCGCTCCGCGCGGCGCTCTCGAGCGCCGGCGAGGACGTTCGCGTCGAAGGGCTCAGCGCCTGGACCGATGCGGCGATCCTCAACGCGGCGGGCATCCCCGCAATCTGCTTCGGGCCCGGCGACATCGCGCTCGCGCACTCGGCGGAGGAGTGGGTGGACATGGAGGAGATCGAGCGGGCGACTGTGACTCTCACGCATCTCGTCGCGAACTGGTGCGGGACCGGGAGCGCGGGTGCCGGTACCGTCGGCACCGGACAGCAGCCGAGTGGAGGAGTCGGCGGCGACCCTTCGAGTGGAGGCGCGAAGCGGGACGCATGGCCCAGCTGACACACGACCAGTACGATGCGCTCGAGCGGGCGATAACCGACGGCAATCGCATTGCCGTATTCCGGCGCGGCACGGAGTACGTCGTCGTCCCGACGAGACTGCGCGTCGCGCATGGCCGCGAGGCCGTCGAAGCTACGCACCCCACGACCGGCGAATCGATCACGCTCTACATCGACGAAGTGGACACGATCGAGGTCGTGCGCTGATGGCCGCGGCGCATCCGCTCGTGGTCGTGTACGCCGACGAGTCGTGCATCGGGAACGGACGCGCCGGCGCGAACCCGGGCGGCGCGGCCGGGCTCATCGAGTACCGGAAGCCGCGCACCGGCAAGATCGCGCGCCGTGACTTCTGGATCTCGGAGCCGTCGACGACGAACAACCGGATGGCGCTGCGATCCGTGATCGAGGCGTTCCGCATCCTTTCGTCGAAAGGCCGCCCGTTGAGCGTGCGGTTCGTCACCGACTCCAATTACATCGTGAAGGGGATGACGGAGTGGGTGCACGGGTGGAGCGCGCGCGGGTGGCGGCGCAAGACCGGCGAGATCGAGAACCTCGAGCTCTGGCAGTCGGCGGTGGACGCCGTCCGGGGCTTCGAGACGGAGTGGCGCTGGGTGGCGGGACACGCCGGACATCCGCAGAACGAGTACGCAAACTTCCTCGCGATCCGCGCAGCGCGGACGCTGGCCAATTCCAGCGGGTCGGTGGAGTCGGACTTCGACGCCTGGCTCGCAGCACACCGCACCGCCGGACGCATGGGCGTGGAGATCGACGCCTTCCCCGAGCCGAACGAGTTCCGGCCGTCGCGGTCGTTACCGGGCTCGTCGGCTCGGCGTCTTGTCTGAAGGCCGAGCATCGCGAGCCAGTGCCGCGGCCTCGGACACCTGCGCGAGGTCGCAACAATGAAAAAGCTCCTGATTTCGCTCCTGCTCGGGCTGGCGATCGGCTACTTCTACGGATTCGCCGACGCCCAGGCGAACGACAAGAACATCGTCTCGCGGGCAGTCGAGCGCGTAGGCGGCAAGGGGAAGGGCTACAGCACCGACATCGACAGGAAGATGGAGATGGTCGAGAAGCGGTGAGGCGCCGGGCCCCTGGCGCCGCGAGGTAGTCGGTGGGCCTTTCGGCCAGTTCCCGGACACCTGGTGGCAAGGTCGCTTGGCGACCGCTGGAGAGGGACCGTCGCCGGAGCGACGGTCCCTCTCGTTTTTCGGTGCGGCTCGTCCCCCGATCGGGGCGGCCAATCCCGCCGCCGGAGCGCGGCGCATAACCCTTGCGGAAGCGGCTCCTGCCGCGTCATTTCACGGGCTCGGCGCCCGAACGCATTCCGGAAGGTTGGCCATGGACGCCCTCGACCGCATGTTCACGAGTCTCGTGCAGACGCTCCGCGAGAAGTATCCGGAGCTGCTTGGCAACCCGTTCGAGGTCGC
This sequence comes from uncultured Gemmatimonadaceae bacterium, assembly GCA_964385525.1. GTDB lineage: Bacteria > Gemmatimonadota > Gemmatimonadetes > Gemmatimonadales > Gemmatimonadaceae > DATKCV01. The sequence goes on along the minus strand of CAYLPM010000181.1, from coordinate 3,147 downwards.
CGAGCTGTACCAGACGATCATTCCGTACCGGCTTCATCGGCGCGCTCTCGGAATCGAGTCCGCCGAGGACTACGAGATCACGCTGATGGCACTGCTCTCCGGAGCACGCGGTTATCTCGTCGGAGAAGGGCGGATGCAGGAGACCCTGCGCGCGGCTCTTGCATCGCCCGATCCCGACACCACGCTGTTCCGATCGTTCGCGACCTCACGGGTAGCCGTGGCGACGGATGCGCTGCGGCGGTTCGACCAGACGGGGGAGAGCGGAGCGGAAGAACAGCCCCCGCTGGGATCCGAATCATCCCGTAGCGCATCCCCGTCACGGTTCGCGGAGCAGGCACCGTCCGCTCCGCGAGCGCAGCCGCCCACGCGGTCCGCGTCCGATCTGCCGCCGGCGTACTCCCATCCATTGGGAAAGCCGTTGTACGGCGGCGCCGGTGGGCAGTCCGGCAACGTGGATCGTTCAGCGGTGAGTGGAACTGATCGGCCATCTCCAGGCGCCGGTCGTTCCGCGGCGAGTGGGACTGACCGGCCATCTCCAGGCGCCGGGCGTTCGGCGGCGAGTGAGACTGACCGGCCATCTCCAGGCGCCGGTCGTACCGCGGGCAGCGAGCCGGGGCGGCAGCCGGATGCGAAGGGCGGGCCGGAGTGGCAGCCGGATGCGAAACGCGAGCCGGAGCGCGAAACGTCGATCGAATCGTTTCGGGCCGCGAGGGCCGAGGCGAGGCGTGAACCGGCGGGCGAATCGATGCGTGAGCCGTCGCGCGAGCCATCCAGCGATCCGGATCGGGACGCTCGTCGCGATGGATCTCGTGATGCGAATCAGGAGTCGTTCCGCGAGCCAGCGCGCGAGCCGGTGCGCGAACCTGTTCGCGAGTCGAAGCCGCTCCGCACGAAGACATCCGCACGGTCGTCGTCGCGGCCTCCGTCTCCTTCCCCCTCCCCCTCCCCTTCGCCGTCTGCATCTCCCTCGCCGTCTGCATCTCCCTCCTCCACCTCCGCGTCGGCACACGCGCACCACGCCATGACGACCCCGACTCCCTCACGCTCGACGACGGCGAGTGCGCTCGGCGGCAGCTGCCGTTATTGCAACGGAACGCTCCCCGACGGGCGGCGGCTCGTGTTCTGTCCGCACTGTGGGCAGAACCTCACGATTCAGCATTGTCCCGCGTGCAGCACGGAGCTCGAGCTCGGGTGGAAGTACTGCACGACGTGCGGGCGCAGCGTCGCATCGGCGTAGGGCGCGCGATCGGATGCGTCGCCGGTCTCGCGCTCCTGGCGAGCTGCGGCGATGCACCGGATCGCGCGAGCCAGCCGGTGGACACGGCGACGATCGAAGACCGCCGGATCTTCGAGGGTGAGGTCGGCCGGGACAGCGGTGCGCTGGCGGGCGACACGCTCGTGGAGCCCGACACCTTCGGCGGCATCGACACACCCGAGGTCGACGCCGAGCGGACATTGATTCTCGCCGCCGACAGCGCGGCCGGCTTTCTCCTCTATCATCGTTCCGCGGGGTGCATCGCCTGCCACGGCGCCGATGGGCAGGGGCTCGAGAACCTGGGACCGAGCCTCACCGACGGCGTCTGGCTGCACATCGATGGCTCAGTGCGCGAGATCGAGGATGTGATCCGCACCGGGATCGCGCGTCCGCTCGAAGCAATGATCGCGATGCCGGCGCTGGTGTCGCGTCTCGATCCGGCGGAGACGCATCGAGTGGCGGCGTACGTGTATTCCCTCTCGCACCCCGGCGCGGTGGTGGCCGACACGACCGCCGCGCGCGACTCGCTTCGTGGGCCGATGTCGGATACGTTGCGCCCTGTCCCGGGCAATCCTGCGCCGTACCCGACGCGCACTCACTGACGCACGTTCCCTTCGCACTCCCCTCCAGACCAGCATGCCCAGGCTCGCCGTCATTAAAGGTGATGGGATCGGCCCGGAAGTCACCGATCAGGCGCTGCACGTCCTCGAGGCGGTCGAACAGGCATACGGGCCGGGGATCGAGGTGGAGATTCTGCCGTTCGGCGCTGAGCATTACCTCGCGACCGGCGAGACGATGCCGCGCGAGGAGATGCAGCGGCTTGGCGAGGAGTTCGACGCGATTCTCGTCGGCGCGCTCGGCGATCCGCGCGTGCCGGGCAACGAGCACGCGAAGGACATCCTGCTCGGCATGCGCTTCGAGCTGGATCTCTACGTGAACGAGCGGCCGGCGCGGCTGTTCGCCGATCGCCTGACGCCGCTCAAGGGGAAGACGACGCGCGACATCGACCTGATGGTGTTCCGCGAGAACACCGAGGGTCTGTACGTCTCGATCGGCGGGAGCTTCAAGGCCGGCACGCGGGATGAGATGACGGTAGCCGAGGAGATCAACACGCGGCGGGGGGTGGAGCGGATCATCCGCCACGCGTTCGAGTGGGCGGCGGCGAACCGGAAGACGCGCGTGACGATGGCCGACAAGTCGAACGCGATACCGGCGCACGGGCTGTGGCGGCGGGTGTTCGAGTCGGTCGGTCGCGAGCATCCGGCGATCGAGCGCGACACGCGCTACATCGATGCGCTGGCGTTCGAGCTGGTGCGGAATCCGGAGAACTTCCAGGTGCTGGTGATGGGCAATCTGTTCGGGGACATCATCTCCGATCTCGCATCGGGTCTCGTCGGTGGATTGGGGCTGGCGCCGAGCGCGAACCGGCATCCGGGGAAAGTGTCGATGTTCGAGCCGGTGCACGGAAGCGCGCCGCCGCTGGCGGGGAAGGACGTGGCGAATCCGATGGCGGCGATTCTGACGGTGGGGATGATGCTCGACGGACTCGGGTTCGGAGACGCGGCGCGGGCGGTGGAGGGTGCCGTGCGGGCGGCGATCGAGGCGGAGGTCACGACGCCGGATCTCGGGGGGACGAAGGGAACGCGGGAGGTGGGCAGGTGGGTGGGAGAGCGGTTGCGCGTGCAATGAACTGCTGGCGGGTTTCGGCCACCGCCCAGCCATGATGGCGTGGTCTTCGGCCGAGGATTCTTCGAAGCGCCGGGATGGGCGTGCTCACCAGGGCGGGGAGCGCCATCTCACGTAATGCGGCTGATGACTCGCCGGGCTTGGAGCCCGGGCTCGGTGAACCGTAGCTGCCCTGTCCATGGGGGATTGTCCGGTTGCACTGGATG
>CAYLPM010000180.1:0-6509 GCA_964385525.1 uncultured Gemmatimonadaceae bacterium | reverse complement strand
GAGTCGATCGGACCGGATGATCGCGTCGTGCTGATCATCGAGAACGACGGCACGTTCGCCGGCGTGCTCCTCGAGATGGCGCGGGCGCGCGGCTTCAAGGGGGTCGTGGCGCTGGATGGGGATGCCGGGATCCGCGCGGTGCACGAGCTGCAGCCCGACGCGGTCACGCTCGACATCGACATGCCGGGGACGGATGGCTGGGCGGTGCTGGACCGCCTGAAGCGCCACCCCGATACGCGGCACATTCCGGTGCACATCATCACCGGGATCCACGAGCGCCAGCAGGGGCTGCGGGCCGGCGCGATCGCGTATCTCGAGAAGCCGGTGAGCAAGGAGGCCCTCGAGAGCGCGTTCGATCGCATCGCCACCTTCATCGATGACGGGGCAAGGCGGCTGCTGGTCGTGGAGGACGACGAGGTCCAGCAGCAGGCGATCGTGGAGCTCGTCGGGGACGACGATGTACAGATCACGGCGGTGCGGAGCGCCGACGAGGCCCTGCAGCGGCTGCGCGACGAGAGCTTCGACTGCATGGTGCTGGACCTCGGGCTGCACGGCATGAGCGGCTTCGAGCTGCTCGAGACCGTGAAGAGCGATCCGCAGATGCGGGAGCTGCCGATCATCATCTACACCGGCAAGGAGCTCACGTCAGCGGAGGAGACGCGGCTCCGGAAGTACGCCGAGACGATCATCGTCAAGGACGTGAAGTCGCCCGAGCGGCTGCTCGATGAGACCGCGCTCTTCCTGCACCGGGTGGAGGCCAAGCTGCCCGAGCAGAAGCGGCGGATGCTGGAGCAGCTCCACAACACGGACTCCGTCTTCGCCGGGAAGCACGTGATGGTGGTGGACGACGATGTCCGCAACATCTTCTCTCTCACGAGCGTGCTCGAGGAGCACGGCATGCAGGTGTCGTTCGCCGAGAACGGCGACGATGCGCTGCGGATGCTGAAGGAGCGGCCGGGCATCGATCTGGTGCTGATGGACGTGATGATGCCGGGGATGGACGGCTACGACACGACGCGCGCGATCCGCGCGCAGCCGGCGCTGAAGGCGCTGCCGGTGATCGCGCTCACGGCCAAGGCCATGAAGGGCGATCGCGAGAAGTGCATCGCGGCCGGCGCCTCGGACTACATCACCAAGCCGGTGGACACGGATCAGCTGTTGTCGCTCATGCGGGTCTGGCTGTACCGGTGACGTGAATGCTCGACACGCCCGTCGCCTACGATCCGCAGCTCGAGCGGCTCGAGGTCGAGCTCCTGCTGGAAGGCATCTTCCGGCACTACGGGTTCGATTTCCGCTCGTACGCGTACTCGTCGATGCGGCGGCGGCTGTGGAAGCGCATACGGGCGGAGGAGCTCGCCAGCGTGACCGCGCTCCAGGAGCGCGTGCTGCACGACTCGGCGGTCATGGAGCGACTGCTCGACGACCTGTCGGTGAACGTGACCGCGATGTTCCGCGATCCCTCCTTCTACCTCGCGATGCGCACGTGCGTGGTGCCGCTGCTGCGCACGTATCCGTTTCTTCGCGTCTGGCACGCGGGGTGCTCGACCGGCGAAGAGGTGTTCTCGATGGCGATCCTGCTGCAGGAGGAAGGGGTCTACGAGCGCACGCGGATCTACGCGACGGACATCAACGAGACGGTGCTCCAGAAGGCCCGCTCGGGGATCTTTCCGCTCGAGCGGATGCAGGAGTACACGGAGAACTACATCCACGGCGGCGGCACCCGATCCTTCTCCGAATACTACACCGCGAAGTACGACGGGGCGCTGTTCAATCCGGCGCTGCTCCGGAACGTGGTCTTCTCCCAGCACAACCTGGTGACGGACCGGTCCTTCAGCGAGTTCCACATGATCCTGTGCCGCAACGTCCTGATCTACTTCGACAAGGCGCTGCAGAATCGCGTGCACAGTCTCTTCTACGAGAGTCTGGTGCGCTTCGGGATTCTCGGGCTGGGGAGCAAGGAAACCCTGCGCTTCTCCCGCTTCGAGGACTGCTACGAGCAGCTCGAGCCGCGCGAGAAGCTCTACCGGAAGTCGCGCTGATGGGCCATGCGATCGTGTGCGTCGGCACCTCGTGGGGCGGGCTGAAGGCGCTCCGGCACCTCGTGCACTCGCTCGGCGCGGACTTTCCGATCCCGGTGGTGCTCATCCAGCACCGGCACCGCGACTCCGACGATCTCCTCGCGCAGCTCTTGCAGGATTGCACGCCGCTGCCCGTCGTGGAAGTCGACGACAAGGAGCCGGTCCAGAACGGCCGGATCTACCTCGCCCCGCCGGACTACCACCTCCTGCTCGATGACGGGCACTTCGCGCTCTCCATGGACCCGCCGGTGCGCTTCAGTCGGCCCTCGATCGACGTCACCTTCCACTCGGCCGCGGACGCTTACGGCCGGCAGACGATCGGCGTCGTGCTCACCGGCGCCAACGCCGACGGCGCCGAGGGGCTGCGGCGGATCGTCGACGTTGGTGGCGTCGGCATCATCCAGGATCCCGCGACGGCGCAGAGCCGGACGATGCCGGCGGCGGCGCTGAGCGCCGTGCCCGGGGCCACCGTGCTCCCGCTCGAAGGGATCGCCTCGCACCTCCGCGCGCTCGTCTTCGGCGACGCCGCGTCACGGCCGCCCCGCGCCCGCCCCGCGCCCGCCGCGCAGTCCGGCGAGCCCGGTAGCCTCCGACCGCCGGAGGCGCGATGAGCGAGAGGGTCGACATTCTCCTCGTCGACGACCGGCCGGAGAATCTCCTGGCCCTCGAGGCGATTCTCGAGCCGCTTGGCGAGCGCCTCCTCCGCGCCGCATCCGGCGATGAGGCGCTCCGATGCGTCCTGCGACGCGACGTCGCCTGCATCCTCCTCGACGTCCAGATGCCGGGGCTCAACGGCTTCGACACCGCGCGGCTCATCAAGGCGCGCGAGCGGTCGCGCCACATTCCGATCCTCTTCCTCACCGCCATCAGCAAGGAACAGGAGTACGTCTTCGAGGGCTACTCCGTCGGGGCCGTCGACTACATGTCGAAGCCGTTCCAGCCCGACATCCTGCGCTCCAAGGTCGCCGTGTTCGTCGAGCTGTATCGCAAGCAGCAGCAGGTCAAGCGGCAGGAGGAGCAGCTGCGCGAGCACGAGCGCCGCGCGCTCGAGCTGCGTCACACCGCGGAGATGTGGGCGTCCACCGCGCGATTCGGCGAAATCGTGAACTCGGCGATGGATGCGATCATCTCGTTCGACGAGGACCGGCGCATCACGCTGTTCAACGGCGCAGCGGCCCGTCTCTTCGGCGTCCCCGCCGAGCAGGCAATCGGCCGGCCGATCGCCGACATCTTCCCGGAGCAGCTCCGGAAGTCCTATCTCGAGCGCATCTGCACGCGGCCGCCCACGCACGCGAACGAGATCGGCGTCGCGCACCAGCCGGCGACCGTGGAGTCGTTCACCGGCGTGCGCGCCGCCAACGGCGAGTTTCCCATCGAGGCCTCGGTCTCCTGCCTCGAGCTGCCGACCGGTCGGCTCTACACCATCATCGCGCGCGATGTGTCCGAGCGCCGCCGCGCCGAGGAATCGCTGCGCGCCCAGGCCGTGTCGCTCGCCAGCACCACCGCCAAGCTGCGCACGGCCAACGAGGAGCTGCATCAGCGGCAGCTCGATCTCGAGCGAGCGATGACGGCCCGCAGCCGATTCTACGCGTCGATGAGTCACGAGCTGCGGACGCCGATCAACGCGATCCTCGGCTACAACACGCTCCTGCTGGAGAACATCTACGGCGCGCTGAACGACAAGCAGGCCGATGGCCTCCGGCGGACGCATCGCGCCGCCAAGCACCTGCTCGAGCTGGTCAACGATGTCCTGGATCTGTCCAAGATCGAGGCCGGAAAGGTCGAGCTCAAGCTCCAGCCCGTCGAGGTGCCCGGCATCATCGACGATCTGTTCGTCACCGTGCGACCGATGTCGGAGGAGCGCGGGTCGACCCTCACGCACGAGCACCGCGGTCCGCCCCTCCGCATCGTCTCCGATCCGCGGCGCATTCGCCAGATCCTGCTCAACCTGCTCTCGAACGCGATCAAGTTCGGCGAGGGCAAGCCGATTCAAGTCATCTCGACGGCGCGCGACGACGCCGGCCTCACGGTGGAGGTGGTCGATCGCGGCGTCGGCATTCCTGCCGACGATCTGCAGCGCGTGTTCGACGAGTTCGTGCAGCTCGCGCGTACGCCCCAGCACGAGGGCACCGGGCTCGGGCTGCCGATCTCCCGCCGCCTGGCGTTGCTGCTGCATGGCACCCTCACCGCGGAGTCCGCCGTCGGCAAGGGAAGTGTCTTCCGGCTCACGCTCCCCGCGAAGATCGAGCCGCCCTCGAAGGCGGCGGAGCCCGAAAACAACGTGACGGCCGACACAGAACGCGCGATCCCGCTCCAGCTGGCCGATAGCACCGCGGCCGAGCACGACGGCGAACGACGCGGCGAACACGAACTCGGCGAACACGAACTCGGCGACCACGAACTCGGCGACCACGAACTCGGCGACCACGCACACCGCGACCATGCGGGCTCCGACTGCGCGAGCGACGACCACCCTTCCCTCGCGAGGCCCAGGCAGTAGATTGCGAACACGCGATCATTGCCATCGCGAAGGAGGAGGATGTATTTGCAGCGGGCATTGTGCGTGGGGCGCCACCGCTATCTCAGCGAGCACCTTGGAACGTTTTTCCGCGAGCTCGGGCTCGCGACCGAATGCGTCGTCGGGCTCGACGAGGCGCGGCGGTCGGCGTTGCAGCAGCGGCCGGATCTCGTGCTCTGTGACTACGATCTGCTGGCGACCGCGTCGCTCCAGGGGCTCGAGCAGGACGAGAATCTCTCGCGGGTCCCCATCATCGCGGTGAGCCTCACCCGGCGGCCGGATGAAGTCCACCTGCTCGACGTCAACGGGATCGCCGGCTTTCTCTATCTCCCGACCCTCGATCACGAGACCGCGCGCCGCGCGCTCGGGCTCGGCGGCACCGCGTTCCCGAGTCTGCCGGTGGCGCGCGCATGGAGTCACCCGACCATGCCGGCCTGAGGCCATGCCACCCACGATGCACCGAGGCCGGGCGGTCGACGCCCGGCCCGTTCTTTTCCGCGGCACGACATCGGGTCCGCGATCGTCGCGTCGGGCGATGTGATGCACGACCCGTCGGCGAGCGGCAACACGTCGCGCAACCACGACTTGGGCCCCCAGGGCCCCCCGGACTCCCCGGACTCCCCGGCCTCCCACGGCCCCGGCCCTTGGAGCGACCCTCTCGGCGTATCGGCGTTTCGCGAACGTGAGCTCGCGGAACGCTACGCCGAGAACGAAGCGCTGCGGCACCTGGCGCGTCAGATGGCGGCCGTGCCGGACTCGGCCGCCCTCCTGCACCTGCTGTGCGAGGCGGCGCGAGAGCAGTGCGGCGCGAGCGGTGCCAGCGTGCTCCGCGTCAACGGCGACCAGTGCGTCTTCGTCGGCGCGGTCGGCGTCCTTCGGCACCTGCGCGGCCAGCGCATGTCCGTGCGCGGCACGTTCACCGAGCGGCTCGTCGAGATGCACGCCGCGCAGCCCACGCTCGTGCCGGAGCCGATCACCACCGACGCGTACCGGAGTCAGTCACCCGCCTTCAACGCGGTCGCCGACGACACTGGGTTGGGACCAATGGTCGTCACGCCGCTCGTCAGCCACGCCCAGGTGCTCGGCGTGCTCAGCATCGGCCGCATGCGCGGCAGCCCGCCATTCTCCGAGCGCGACCTGCGCCGCGTGCGCGTCATCGCCGACCATGCCTCGCTCGTGCTGTGGAAGAGCGATCTGCTCGAGCAGGCGCAGGCAGCGAACGAGGCCAAGGCCAAGTTTCTCGCCAGCGTCTCGCACGAGCTCCGGACCCCCCTCGCGGCGCTGACCGGCTACGGCGAGCTGCTCGCGGACGGCGTCCTCGGCTCGCTGAACGACCCCCAGCGCGATGCGGTGGAGCGCATGCGGATCGTGACGCAGCAACTCACGATCATGATCGAGGAGGTCCTCACGTTCACGGCGCTCGATGCGGGTCGTGAGCGCATCGACACGCGGCCAGCGTGCGCCGGCGACATCCTCTGCGCCGCGACCGCCGTCCTCGAGCCTCTCGCCGAACGCGCCGGGCTGCTGCTCCGACGGCACCTCCCGGACCGCGTTCCGCAGTTGATCACCGACCCCGACAAGGTCCGCCAGATTCTCATCAATCTCGGCGCCAACGCAATCAAGTTCACCGACTGGGGCGAGGTCGCCCTGTCGCTCGAGGAGCGTAATGGCGAAGTCCGGTTCGCCGTGCGCGACACGGGAATGGGCATCCCGGCCGATGCGATCGGCACGCTCTTTCGTCCGTTCGCGCAGCTCGACACGGAGCTCACGCGCCGCCACGGCGGAACCGGGCTGGGCCTCTACATCTCCCGCCGCCTCGCCGAGGCGCTCGGTGGCCGGATCGAGCTCGAGTCGGCGGTGGACGAGGGGTCGGTGTTCACGCTCGTGCTGCCGGGCGGAACGAGGGGGGAGTA
>CAYLPM010000179.1:0-1858 GCA_964385525.1 uncultured Gemmatimonadaceae bacterium | reverse complement strand
ACGGGCTCCAGAAGATCCGCACGCTCGACTTCCTCACGACGCAGATGTCGCTCGGCCAGGCCGCCCTCAAGTGGCTGCTCGCCGAGCCGCGCGTGGTGACGACGCTCCCGAACATCTACGACGGCGCGCAGCTCGCGGAGTTCGCGGCGGCGAGCGACAAGCCGGACCTGAGCGCCGGACAGCTCGAGCGCGTGGCGCAGCTCAACGCGCGCAACTTCGGGGTGGACGAGCCGCCGATGGCTTACAAGGGAACGATGGAGCGCCCGGCGAGCGAGGACGCAGACGCGGCGCGCGCCGCGCCATGAATCTCTGGCGCGATCTCTCTCCGGGGTCGTCGGCGCCGGAGATGGTCACGGCCATCGTCGAGATCCCGCGCGGCAGCCGCAACAAGTACGAGCTGGACAAGAACTCGGGGCTCCTCCGTCTCGATCGCGTGCTGTACTCGGCCGTGCACTACCCGGGCGACTACGGCTTCATTCCGCGCACGCTGCACGAGGACGGCGATCCGCTCGACATCCTGATCGCGATCGAGGAGCCGACGTTTCCGGGATGCCAGATCGACGTGCGTCCGATCGGCGTGCTGCGAATGCTCGACCGCGGCGAGCCCGACGACAAGATCCTCGCGGTCGCCGCCCACGACCCGCGTCGCGGCGAGTACTTCGACATCGCCGACCTCCCGCAGCACTTCCTGCGCGAAGTCGAGCACTTCTTCCGCATCTACAAGGATCTCGAGGGCAAACGGGTGGAGATCCTCGGGTGGGGGAAGAGCGGCGACGCGATGCGCGTAGTTACGGAGAGCATCGAGCGGTACGACCAGACGTACGTGATGCCGCAAAGTCCGTGACGCCCGCTGTTGCGAAGCGGATGGAGACCCCCGCGCAGCAGCGACGCGTCAGTGCGGCAGCGCGTAGATGTCGATCGTGTGCACCCCGTCGTCCGTCGTCGCGATCCCGTAGGCCTTGCCTTCGCGCACTCGCTGGAGCGCGAAGCGCTCGCCGAACACCACCGATCGGGTGTGGCGGCCATCGCTATCGAACACGTCCCAGGTGCTGCCGGTGCCCTCGAACGATCGCGGATCGTGCAGCGCGGCCCACAGTCGCCCAGCGTCGTCCAGCACGAGCCCGACGTACACGGGGAGCGACGCCGCGAAGCTCGCCGAGGCGCGCTCGCGGGCGATGACCTCGTCCGGCATCCCGAAGCGGTTCTGCAACTCGCGGAAGTACGCATCGCGATCGGCATCACCGGTGGGGCGCGAGGCGCGCGCGGAGATGATCACCCGCCGGAGCGCGCCGCTCGAGTCACGGAGCTCGATGCGCGGCCCCGCACCAGACGTCCAGGCGAGCGTGTCGTCGCGCGTCGCCCATCTCGGGGCGGCCGAGAAGATCGGCGGATTGACCATCATGCCGTTCCCGGTAGCTTCGTTCACCTCCCAGCCGTACTCGGGGACGGGGAAGGGTCCGAGCACCCGCCGCACCACCGTGTCGTCGAAGCTCAGCCGCTCGAGCCAGGCCTCGGCGGGCGCCGGGTCCATGGTCTGACCGATCTCGCGCTGGAGCAGGACGCCGTCGCCGAACAGCGCGAGCCGCGTTGGCCGGACGGGTGACGCCAGCGCGACGGTGCCGACGCTCGAGTCGCCGTGAAGCCAGGAGGTGAAGCGGCGCAGCCCGATGTCCCAGAGCAGGAGCGTGTCGCCACGCCAGTGCGCCGAGATCGGCATGCGGTACTCGCCGGGACCCTCGCCGCGCCGACCGAGGTCGCGCAGCCAGACTCCACTCGAGTCGAAGAGCGCCGCACGCGCGCCGCGGTTGTCAACCGCGAGCACCCGTCCGTCCCGGAGCACCTCGATGTCCGACAGGTA
>CAYLPM010000178.1:0-2961 GCA_964385525.1 uncultured Gemmatimonadaceae bacterium | reverse complement strand
TCGCGTACACCCAGCCGAGTCGGCGGTGCCACGTGCCGCCCTTGCGCCGGAGCAGCACGACCGCGCCCGTGACGAGCGCGGCGATGGCGAGGGTCGTATGCAGTCCACCGATCGAGAGCACGGCGTCCTGTCGGTGAGAGGGGAGGGAGTGGCGCGACGCGTCGGACACGAGTCGGCGAACAGCGCCGAGCTCCCATCGGGAAGTCGCGAGCAGGTAGCAGGGACACTACGCAGTCGTGCTGAGGCTGTTTCGATCGAAGAGGGAGCGAGGTGGGGACGACGTGTAACGGCGATACTGGACGGAAGCGACAGCGAAGGCGCCGCCTGCGGGGGCGCGTGCGGGGTGTCGTCCGCGCCGCGCCGTGAAACTCGCGCGGTCCGGGACCCGTCGTGTGGCTGTGTAACGAATGTAAGTACCTACTTGCATACCAGTCCGGCCCAGGCCATCCTCCGCCCCCATGGAGAATCGACAGAAGATCCTCGATGCCGCCGCCCGCGTCTATGGCGAGGTGGGCTTCCGCGGCGCCACGACGCGGCGGATCGCCATCGAGGCCGACGTCAACGAGGTCACGCTCTTCCGGATCTTCGGATCGAAGGCGTCGCTCCTCGCCGAGGCGCTGCGATCCTGCGGGCCATCCAGCGATGCCCGGCCCGAGCTGCCCGAGACGCCGGTCGATCCGGAGCGCGAGCTGATCGCGTGGGCGACGCGCCACCTGGGCCACCTCGAGCGCAACGCGGCGCTCATCCGCACGATGATGGGCGAGTTCGACGAACGGCCGGAGGTCGGCGGCTTCCTGTGTGATGCACCACGCTGTACCGCCGCGCACGTGTCGGCGTATCTCGCCCGGTTGCGCCGCGCCGGACTGACCGACGCGGAGGTGTCGCCGCCGTTCGCCGCCGCGATGCTCATCGGGACGCTGTTCTCCGATGCCATGGGCCGCGAGCTGATGCCCGACGTCTACCCGCTTTCGCCGACCGCGGCCGCGCGGCAGTACATCCGCCTGTTCCTGCGGGGGATCGGATATCGGCCGCCGCGCGCGAGCCCGAAGCGGGGCGCCGCTGGCAAAGGCGCCGCGCGGCGAGGACCGGCGCGCGTCGCGAAGCACGCCGTCGCGCCCGCCGAATCCCGGCGTCGCAAGGGATCGTAGGAGGCAGTTCCACGCAGCACGCAGCAGTAATCAGCACGCAGCAGGCAGAGCAGCACCAGTCCGACGCATTCGCTCGCAGCACCTGCACCACCGCCCAACCCGGTCAGTGCTCATGTCACGACGTTTTCCTGATGGACTTGGCATCTCCGCGCTCGCACTCGCCGTGCTCGCCGGATCAGTCATGCCCGACCCGGCGCGCGCCCAGGTCGTGCGCGCCGAGGCGTCCGCCGTTCCCGCTGCGCCCGCCGACTCCAACGGCGCCCTCTCGCTGGAGCAGGCGCTTCGCCTCGCCGGCGCCAGCAGCGAAGCCGTTCGCATCGCCGAAGCGTCCGTCCAGCGCGCCCGCGGCGAGCAGCTCCGCGCGCGCAGCCAGTTCCTGCCGCAGATCTACGCGTCGCTCGGCTACACGCGAACCCTGAAGTCGCAGTTCCAGGGGCTCGATGCGGGCGACGAGGAGCCCACCGGTCCGCAGCCGCCGGCAGGACCGTGCGATCAGTATCTCGTACCAGGCGGCACGGTCGACGAACGACTCGGGGGGCTCGAGCAGGCGCAGCGATGCGCGGCCGGGTTCGACCCGTTCGCCCTCTTTGCGAATCTGCCGTTCGGCCAGGCCAACGAGTACCAGGTCGGCTTCCAGCTCACGCAGCCGCTGTTCGCGGGCGGCCGCATCCGCGCCCAGCACCGCGCCGCCGCGGCCGGACATCGCGCGGCGGAGATCGGGCTGACGAGCGCGCAGGCCCAGCTCGTCCTGAACGTCGCCGAGGCGTACTACGATGCCGTGCTCGCCGACCGCCTGTACGTGATCGCCCAGGCATCCCTCGAACAGACCGAGGAGGCGCTCCGCCACACGACGCTCGCGCGCCAGGTCGGGAACACCTCGGAGTTCGATCTGCTCCGCGCGCAGGTGACGCGCGATAACCAGCGCCCGGTCGTCATCGAGCGCCGGACGCAGCGCGATCTCGCGTATCTGCGGCTCAGGCAGCTCGTCGGGATGCCGGGCTCCGCCCGGCTTCGCTTGACGACTGACATTCAGGATCCGCCGCCGGTGGCCGGCGTGCGTCTCGCCTCGGAGGCGATCGACGGGCGCGTCACCACGCCGCCATCGGACACGAGCGCGAACGCCCGTGCCACCGTCCGCCAGGCCGCGGCATCGCTCGAGGCGCAGGAGCAGGCGCTCACCGTCGCGCGCGCGCAGCGGCTGCCGTCGCTCAATCTGACGTCGCAGTACGGGCGCGTCGCGTATCCGATCGGCGGCGTCCCCGGGTGGAGCGACTTCCTGTCCAACTGGACGGTCGGCGTCGCGCTGCAGGTGCCGTTGTTCGTCGGCGGACGGCTGCGCGCCGACGAGATGGTCGCGCAGGCGAACCTCGTCGAAGCGCAACAGCAGCTCGCTCAGACGCGGGAGCTCGCCTCGCTCGATGCCCAGAACGCGATCGCGCAGCTCGAGCAGGCCGAGGCGGCATGGCTCGCCAGTGGCGGGACAGCGGGGCAGGCGGCGAAGGCCTACTCGATCGCCGAAGTCCGGTTTCGCGAGGGCATCTCGACACAGCTCGAGCTCTCCGAGTCGCGCGTGCTCCTCCAGCAAGCGACGGCGAACAGCGCCTACGCGGGTCGCAATCTCCAGGTCGCCCGCATTCGCCTCGCGCTCCTGCCGGACCTCCCGCTGAGCGGGGCACAGGGCGCAATGTCGTCGCAGTCGTCGCAGATGCAGATGCAGCAGCTTCAGATCCCGACACCAGCGCCGTCGGCGGGATCGGCGGCCGGATTCAGCCAGACCTCCTCGGGGGGCGGAAGAGACCAATGAGTCATCACA
>CAYLPM010000177.1:0-3141 GCA_964385525.1 uncultured Gemmatimonadaceae bacterium | reverse complement strand
CCGCATCTGGCCTGGGTATCCGCGGACGCGATCGCGCGAACGCTCTGGCGGCTGTTCATCTCCCGGCGCAACCTGCTCGAGTGGCAGACGGCATCGCACACGGAGCGGACGACCTCGGGGAGCGCGGGCGCGGTGTGGCGGGGGATGCGCCCCGCGGTGGTGCTCGCCGCCGGAATTTTTGTCATCGTCGCGGGCCGTGCCGTCCTGCTCACGCGTGCGGGCGCCGCGGCGGAGCTCACCTGGCCGGTGTGGGAGCTCTGGTCGGTGCTGCCGCTCATCGCGCTGTGGATTGCGTCGCCGGCGCTCGCGTTCCTCGTCTCGACCTCGCCGGGTCGACCGGAACGGCGACTTCCGCCGGGACGACGCGCCGAGGCCCTCCGCTACGCGCTGCTGCACTGGCGCTTCTTCGAGCGCTTCGTGACCGCGCAGACGAACTGGCTGGCACCCGACAACTTCCAGGAAGATCCCAAGCCGGTCGTGGCCATGCGCACGTCGCCGACCAACATCGGGCTCCAGCTCCTCGCGACCGTGAGCGCGTACGACCTGGGATTCATCACGGCGGAGGCCGCGGCGGAGCGGCTGGAGCTGGCGTTCCGCGCGCTCGAGCGCATGCACCGCTTCCGCGGGCACTTCTTCAACTGGTACGACCTCACCCACCTGCGGGTGCTCGAGCCGGCGTACATCTCGACCGTCGACAGCGGCAATCTCGCGGGGCACCTGATCGCGGTGCAGCAGGCCTGCCTCGGCATGCTCGACGACCCGAGCTTCGGTCCGCGGGCCTGGCAGGCGATCGACACGGCGATCGGTCTCGCCCAGGAGCAACTGCGCGCCTCATCGAACGCGGGTCCGGGTGTGTACAACCCGGAGGCGGAGGCACTCTGGAACGCCCGCGCGAATGCGTCGACGGAGCTGCGCCGCGCGCGGGCCGTGCTTCCCGTTACGACGGATGCGCACCTGCCCGACGCGCCACGCGAGGTCCTCGACCTGGTCGCTCGGACGCTGGAGCGGGCGAGAGCGGAGCTGGCGACCGCGGCGGCATCGCACGAGCCCGCGCCCTCGACGCTGGACGCGCTCGAGTGGATGGACTGGAGTCTCCGCCTGGTGCACGAGCGCCGCGCCTCGATCGAAGGGCTCGAGCCGGAGGGCGCCGCCGGGCGGCGCGACTCAGCCGTCGCCGCGTATCCGACGCTGCGGGAGCGCGCGCACGGGTCACCGGGCCGCGGCGCCTCGCCGGCGTCGCACCTCGCGTCCCGGCTCGAGGCGGTCGCCGAGCGCGCCAGCCGCTACGCCGCCGAGATGGATTTCGGTTTTCTCTTCGATCCCGAACGCAAGCTGTTCGCGATCGGATTCCGGCACGACGTGCACTCCCTCGACACCTCGCACTACGACCTGCTGGCGTCGGAAGCCCGCCTGGCCAGCTTCGTCGCGATCGCCCGTCGCGATGTGCCACCGGAGCACTGGTTCCGCCTCGGTCGCGCGCTGCGGCGTGCGGCGGGCGAGACCACGCTCGTCTCGTGGAGCGGCAGCATGTTCGAGTATCTCATGCCGCTGCTCGTGATGCAGTCGCTGCCGGCGACGGTGCTGGACCAGGCGTACCGCGGCGCGGTCCGGCGCCAGATCGCGTATGGCGCGGAGCGCGGCGTGCCGTGGGGCACCAGCGAGAGCGCGTACAACCTCCGCGACCGCCACTTCACCTACCAGTACCGCGCGTTCGGCATCCCGGACCTCGCTCTCAAGCGCGGACTGGCGCAGGACCTCGTGGTCGCGCCCTACGCGTCGGCGCTCGCGGTGATGATGTACCCGCAGCGCGCGCTGGCCAACCTCGCCGCGCTCGAACGGCTCGGTGCGCTCGGCCCGTGGGGATTCCGCGATGCGCTCGACTACACCCGTCCGTCGCCCGAGCGTCGGTTCGCGATCGTGCGGACGTACATGGCGCACCACATCGGCATGAGCCTGGTCGCGCTCACCAACGCGCTGACGTCGCACGTGTGGCAGCGTCGATTCCACGCGGACCCGCTGGTGCGCTCGGCGGAGCTCCTGCTGCACGAGCGGATTCCGCGGCGCCTGGAGCTTCAGCACGCGCCATCCGCGCGCACCGACGAGGCCCTCCCCGAGCCGGAGATGGAGCGGCCGGCGGTGCGTGAGGTCGAGACGCCCGACACGCCACAACCCGTCGTCGCCCTGCTCGGGCACCTGCCGTACACGATGATGGTGAGCCACGCCGGATCCGGATACAGCCGGTTCGAGGGCCTCGCGGTGACGCGGTGGCGGGCCGATGGAACGACCGACGACACGGGCCAATTCTGCTACGTGCGGGATCTCGCGCACGACCGCGTGTGGTCGTCCGCCCATCACCCAGTCCGGGCGCCGGCCGACCTGTATCACGCCCAGCTCGCCACCGATCGCGCGACCTTCATTCGCGTCGACGGCGAGATCGAGACGCGTACGGAGATCGTGTCGGTGCCCGCCGATGCCGCGGAAGTCCGGCGCGTCACCGTCACCAACAACGGCAGCGAAGTGCGCGAGTTCGAGCTGACGAGCTATGCCGAAGTCGTCCTCGCCCCCCCGCACGTGGAGCGCGCGCATCCGGCGTTCGCCAATCTCTTCGTCGAGACGGAGTGGCACGCCTGGTGTACCGCCGTGACCGCGACGCGCCGGCCGCGATCGGCCACCGAGCGTCGCCTGTGGCTCGTACACGTGGTCGACAGCGGTCGCGATCGGGTGGGACCGGTGACGTGCGAGACGGACCGTGCGCGCTTCGTCGGACGCGGACGAACGACCGCCAGGCCAGCGGCGATGGACACCGAGGGTCCACTGTCGGGCACGACGGGAGCCGTGCTCGACCCGATCGTCGCGCTGCGAACGCGTGTGCGGGTCGAGCCGGGACAGTCCTCATCCGTGTCGTTCGCGACGCTCGTCGCCACGTCGCGCGAACGCGCCTTCGAGCTCGCCGACCGCTACCACGATCCGCACGCAGCGCAGCGCGCGCTCGATCTCGCGTGGACGGCCGCGCAGATCGAGCTTCGCGAGCTCGGGGTGACTCCCACCGATGCCGCCGTCTTCCAGGAGATGGCGGGCCACCTGTTCTACTCGCACCCGGCGCTTCGCGCGCCCCAGGACGAGCTGATCCGCAACCAGGGC
>CAYLPM010000176.1:0-1830 GCA_964385525.1 uncultured Gemmatimonadaceae bacterium | reverse complement strand
TCCGTCCGCCCATCCCGAGGCACACGATGGGACTGAAGCACGTCATGATCTGCGAGCCGCTGGAGCTGGAGTACGTGGCGGCGGGCCTCGGCGGCCACGAGGTGCAGATCCTCGACCTGATCGTCGAGCGCGGCTTCGAGCAGCGCCTGCGCGCCTTCAAGCCCGACGTGATCGGCACGAGCTGCTACGTCACCGGTGTCAACGAAGTCGTGCGCCTCTGCCGGCTCGCCAAACGATGGAACCCCGACGTGTGGACGGTCGTCGGCGGCGTGCACGCCTCCCGCGCCCCAGAGGACTTCGCCGATGCCGCCGTCGATTGCATCGTGCTCGGCGACGGCACGAGCATCATGCCGGAGCTGATGCACGCGTTCGAGCACGGCACGGCGCTGGAGGAGATCCCGGGGCTCGCGCTCCCGCTCGACGATGAGCGCGTCGCGTTCACCGCGGAGCGGCGGTACATGCCGAAGCCCGACACGTTGCCGCTGCCCCGGCGCGATCTCGTGGCGCACCTGCGCCACCGCTACTACTACCTGTTCCACCGCCCCGTCGCGACGATGAAGACGACGTGGGGGTGCTGGTACAAGTGCAACTTCTGCTTTACCTGGCAGATCACCGACGGCGTGCCGTACTCCCGCTCGCCGGAGTCGATCGTCGACGAGATGGCCGGGATCGAGTCCGACGACATCTACATCGTCGACGACATCTTCCTCATCAACCGGCGGCGGCTGACGCGCATCGCCGCGCTCCTGCGCGAGCGCGGCGTGCGCAAGAACATCTTCTGCTATGGACGCTCGGACTTTATCGCCGAGAACGAGGACATCATCGCCGAGTGGGCAGAGCTCGGGCTCAAGGCGGTGCTGATCGGGCTGGAGGCGAGCACCGACGGCGAGCTCGCCTCGATGAACAAGCAGAACACCGTGGATTACAACCGGGCCGCGATCGAGATCCTGCGCCGGCACGGCGTGGATACCTACGGCTCGCTGATCCCCAACCCCGACTACGGCCCCGAGGACTGGGCGCACCTGCAGCGCTTCATCGAGGAGACGGGGCTCTACTACCTGAACATCTCACCCCTGACGCCGCTCCCCGGCACGGCGATCTGGGAGACGTACCGCGACCGCATCTCGGTGCCGCGCCGCGCGCATGGGCTGTGGGATCTCTCCCACGCCGTGCTGCCGACGCGCCAGCCGCTGCGGGAGTTCTATCGTTCCCTGCTCGGCGTGTACGTGCGGTCGATCCTCGACCTGCGGCGCGCGAGCCGGGTCACGCTGCGCACGCGACCGCCCGTATGGCACCCCGCGTATCTGCGGCTGTGGTGGGGCGCGGTCCGGATCTATCTCCAGTTCCGCACGGCGCACCGCCATCACCGGCCCGAGGAGCTGGCGCGGGCGATGGATCGCGGCCCCGCGCCGTCGCCGCGTCCGCGCCGCCAGCGTTCGCACACGCTTCCGCCGGCGGTTCGTGCCGCCAGCGCGCCGGCGCCGCACCCGGCCGCGCCCGTCGCGATCTCGCCGCGCGAGCGCGAGTCCACCGTCACGCTCTCACCCTGAGGACGAGATGGCGCTGCCCGATCACAGCCTCCCCGCGCTGCACCCACCGGCACTGCCGCGGGGATCGAACCCGCCGGATCCGTTCGATGGCTTTTTCGCCGGCCCGACGCGCGCGCCCGCCGACGATGACGCGCTGCTCGGCATCCCCGGCGCGCGCGCCTGGCTGGACGTGGTCGAGTGGGGGATGCACACCGGCCTCTACACGTACCAGGCGCCCCTCGACGGGCGGTCCGGGCCGCGCGTCTCCATCGACGGACGGTCGATGCTGATGCTCTCGTCG
>CAYLPM010000175.1:0-1882 GCA_964385525.1 uncultured Gemmatimonadaceae bacterium | reverse complement strand
GGACGCCCGGTCGGCCGCGCGCGCGATGGTCATCGGCCCAGCACTGTCCTTCGGACCTCCCTCCACACTCCGTCGTCGCGCGACCGCGGCGCGTGTGGGCTCAGCGCCCCGCTAGCTCGGGCGAATAGCGCCGCGCCACGTACTCCTCGAGGATGCGAAGGAACTCGGGGACGATCATGTCGCCCTTCAGGGTGACGTGGAGCTTTCCATCCACATAGACCGGTGCCTTCGGCTCCTCGGAGGTTCCCGGGAGTGAGATGCCGATATTGGCGTGCCGGGACTCGCCAGGTCCGTTCACGACGCATCCCATCACCGCGACCTTCATCTCCACGACGCCGGGGTGCGTCTCCCGCCACACCGGCATCTGCTCCCGCAGATACCCCTGAATGTCCTCGGCCATCCGCTGGAAGAACGTCGACGTGGTGCGCCCGCATCCGGGACATGCCGTCACCTGCGGCGTGAAGCTGCGCAGGCCGAGTGACTGCAGGATCTGCTGCGCGACCTGCACCTCCTCGGTGCGATCGCCGTTGGGGCGCGGAGTGAGCGAGACGCGGATCGTGTCGCCGATCCCTTCCGCGAGCAGGATCGAGAGTCCGGCCGTGCTGGCGACGATCCCCTTCATTCCCAACCCGGCCTCGGTCAGTCCCACGTGCAGCGGGTAATCGCAGCGCGCCGCGAGCCGGCGGTAGACCTCGACCAGATCCTGAACCTGCGAGACCTTCGCCGAGAGCAGTATCCGGTCGTGTCCGAGTCCGACTTCCTCGGCGAGCGCGGCCGAGCGCAGGGCGCTCTCGATCATAGCCTCGATGTAGACGTCGCGGCCCTCGAGCGGCTGGGGGCGGCGAGCGTTCTCGTCCATCATTCGCGTGAGGAGATCCTGGTCGAGCGAGCCCCAGTTGACGCCGATGCGGACGGGCTTGTCGTTGTCGAGCGCGATCTGCACGATCGCGCGGAAGTTCTCATCGCGCCGCTTGCCGCCGACGTTTCCAGGATTGATGCGGTACTTCGCGAGTGTGCGCGCACACGCCGGCCAGCGTACGAGCAGGAGGTGCCCGTTGTAGTGGAAGTCGCCGACCAGCGGTACGTCGAGCCCCATGTCGGCCACGCGCCGCGCGATCTCAGGGACGGCGGCCGCGGCTTCGTCGTTGTTGACCGTGACGCGCACGATCTCCGATCCGGCGCGCGCGAGCGCGGCCACCTGTTCGGCGGTCGCCGCCGGGTCGGCGGTGTCCGTGTTGGTCATCGACTGCACGACGACCGGATGGGCTGAGCCGATCGGCACGTCGCCCACGTGGGCGCTGACGGTTGGCCGGCGACTTCCGAAGGTCACGATTGGTCCGGGGCGCGAGGGTAGCCGAGGGAAAGTTAAGGCAGAGGCGGTTGCGGAGGGATGGTGCCGGTGCGACAATCGACCGGGTCGCGGGAGGCTCGGTCACGGGCCGACAGTCGTGGTCGCCATCGTGGGCTGTCCACGGTAATCATCCGGACGTCAGGGGATATTCATGACGTGTCGCCCCATCGCGCCTTTTCGCGCTGGCCCGCCGCTTCCCGACGATTTCCGTCAACCATCTCCGGAGACTCACGTGAGGCGGCGGCCCATCATCTCCTCACTCGTCGCGCTCGCATCCCTGGTCGTATCGGCCACCGGAGTCGCAGCCTCTCCGGCGCACGCACAGGCCGAAACTGTCATGTTCGGGCTCCGCGCCGGAGCGAGCCTGCCGACGGGCGATGTCCAGGACGTACTGGAAACCGGCTTCCACCTCGGCGTCAGCGTCGGCTTTGCGCCGCCTGCCTTTCCGGTCGGGCTGCGGTTCGACGCGACCCTGCACCAGCTCCAGCTCTCGCCGCACGGTGGTGGCGCCGATCACGAATCGGAGAACCT
>CAYLPM010000174.1:0-1539 GCA_964385525.1 uncultured Gemmatimonadaceae bacterium | reverse complement strand
TGCGCTTCGCCGCCTCCAGGGCGTAGAACAGCGTGTCGATCATCACGTTGCCGACGAAGACGATCTCGTCGTCGGGCTCTCCCTCGAGACGCAGGGTCTCGTCGGCGTCGCGCGAGGGAGTCAGCAGAAGATCGGCGATGCGGTCGGTGACGATGCGGTTGATCTCTTCGGGCATCGTGCGGTCGCCGCTCCGGAGGCCGGCTTCGACGTGGGCCGTGCGGAGCCCGAGCTTGGAGGCGACGAGCGCCGCGGCCACGGTGGAGTTGACGTCGCCGTAGACGAGCATCCAGTCGGGGCGCTCGCGCTCGAGGACGGGCTCGAGGCGCTCCATGATGCGGGCCGTCTGCACCGCGTGCGTCGCCGATCCGACCTCGAGGTTGACGTCGGGCTCGGGGATGCCGAGGTCGCGGAAGAAGGAGCCGGAGAGGCCTTCGTCGTAGTGCTGGCCGGTGTGGACGACGATCTGGTCCAGACCGGCGGCGCGGGCGGCGCGGTGGACGGGGGCGAGCTTGGGAAAGTTGGGACGCGCGCCGACGATGTGGAGGAGCTTCAAGCCTCTCCTCCGCCCACGGCGGCGAGCTCCTGCGCGCGGATCGACCACTCGCTCACTTCGAGCAGTTCCTCGACGGGAATGGGGGGAGGTGCTCCATCGCGCACGGACCGGAGAAATGCCGCCGCGAGCGCCTCGTGCCCCTTATCCTGCCGCTGCGGGAGTCGCGTCGCAAGCCCGTCGATCCCCCATGCCTCGAGCCGCCGGAAGTTGTCGATGCGGATCACCTTCCCATCGAAGAACAGCTCGATGCGCTCCTTCGGGAATCCCTTGTGACCGTTGGCGAGGTACTGGATGGCGGCGATCGAGCCGTCGGCGAAGGTGAGCTGAATGGTCGCGACATCATCTATCGCGCCGCCGGCGATGCCGCGCGCCGTGATGACTTGAAGGCCGCGAATTGCGCTGCCGGCAAGCGCGCGGGCGAGGTCGATGAAGTGGCACGCCTCGCCGACGATCCGGCCGCCGCCGGACTCGGCATCCTGGGTCCAGTGCTCGCGAGGGATCGCGCCGGCGTTCACGAGGATGTTGATGGCGAGCGGTCCGCTGCGTCCGCGGAGCGCTTCGCGGGCGCGCTGCACGAGCGGCGCCCGGCGGCGGTTGAAGCCGACGCAGAGGAGGCCGCGTGACGGGCCATTCGCGCCGCCGGTTCCCTCGAGCGCCGCACGCACACGGTCGAGCTGCTCGGCGCTCAGCGCGAGCGGCTTCTCGACGAACACGTGCTTCCCCGCGTCCAACGCGCGCGCGGTCCACTCGGCGTGCGAATCGTGGCGCGTCGTGATGACGATCGTGTCGACCGAGGGATCGGCGAGCAGGCTCTCGGCGTCGGTGGTGACGCGGGCGAACCCCGCGCGCCTGCCCACCACTGCCGCTGAGACGCCGCCGCTGGAGGCGAGGATCTCGAGCGACGCACCGGCCTTCGTGAGCGCCGGGAGGAGCATGCGTGACGCGAAATTCCCCGCGCCGATCGCGCCGACGATGCCGCGGCCGAC
>CAYLPM010000173.1:0-2809 GCA_964385525.1 uncultured Gemmatimonadaceae bacterium | reverse complement strand
ACCCGACGCCAGCGCGTGCGCTCCGAGGACTCAGGCCGCCGCGACGTGTAGCCGTCCACGCTTGCGGGACTTGGGCGCTGGCTTCACGACGATCTCGACATCCCGCCCCAGCGCGGTGAGGAAGTCGATGAGGCGATGCGTGGAGAAGCCGGCGAGTCGACCGTGGAGGATGTGCGAGACCTTGGGCTGATCGACCCCCATCAGCGCCGCCGCCTGGCGTTGGGTGAGCCCGCGCTCGCGGATCACGTCGTCGATCATCGAGGCGAGTTGCGCCTTCGCGAGTCGCTCTTCCGGGTTGGGCAGCCCGAGATCCGCAAAGACATTGCCGCTGCCTCGCGTCACCGGGATGGCATCGATCCGCTTCTGACGCGCTGCCTTCCCCGTTCGCTTGGGACGCGTCGCCATTAGTCGGTTCTCCTCTCGTAGTGCGCGGCGTAGTGCGCCTTGGCGCGCTGCCACCGGTCGGCGATCAGGGCGAGCTCGCGCTTGGGCGTCGCGATCCCGTGGGTGGACTTCTTCTGGAAGACGTGCAGCACGTAGACCACGCCGGCGAGCTTCACGGTATAGATCGCGCGATAGGTGCTGCCATCGAAGTCCTCCACGAGCTCGATGAGGCCGCCCAGCGGTCCCTTGAGCCGCTTGGCCGCCGGATGGTGTTTCCCGATTTGCGCTTGGTGCAATGCATACCCGAAAGCGTCCTGGACTTCGTCCGGCATCGCGCGGAGGTCCTCGCGGGCGGAGCCGATCCACTCGACCGGTTTGAGCGGCTGGGCCGGCGTGGGCGGCATGGTCTAATATGCTCGTTCTGGCATGGCTGGTCAAGCCGAGGTGGTAGTGGTGGCCGGGGGGCCCCGTGCGGGGGGCGGACGGGCGTGGGCCGGCAACTGGCCGAATCTGCTGATTATCCGGCGCAGTTCACTTTCCGACCATGATTTGCGACTCGGATCGCTCAAGGTCGCCGAATGGGAGCGTAGATCGTGTATCCGTCGTCGCGCTCCTCATTCGATACGCGCGGCAGGATCCCGATCAGGAACTCTACGCCAGCGAGCATGTGCTCCGGCAAAGCCAGAAACAAGGCATCCCGAAGCGTTTCGGTGAAGGCCACAGCTCCCTGCAGTGAACGTTCCGGGATTGATGCTGCTACCATGCTTCCGCCGATCACAAGGAATCCCGTCGGCTGACTGTGCCCTCGACCGCGCAAGAACCGATACTCCACCCAATCGTTCTCCCCGTTCGCATACGCTGCAACGAGAATTGTTCGTCCATGTAAGGAAGCTGCATCCACTTTCCCTCTCCTGCCGTTGGCTGTTGCAGTGCACGATGTCTTGGAAAGTGCCGACCTCGAGGAACGCACGACCTCGCTAGCAGTGTGCCGGGGGCGCTCACGACCCGCGCTCCGCGACCCGCGCACCGACGATCGCCTCGGCCTCGATCTCCACGAGCATGGCGGGGTCGATGAGCCGTGAGACCTCGACCATCGCCGTCGCCGGGAGGATCGCGCCGAAGACCTCGCCGTGCGCCCGACCGACCTCCTCCCACCGCGCGATGTCGGTGACGTAGATGCGCGTGCGCACCACGTCCGCGAGCGACGCCCCCGCGCGCTCGAGCGCCGAGGCGATGTTGCGGAGCGTCTGGACCGTCTGGGCGTAGGCGTCGCCCGCGCCGATGAAGGTGCCGTCGGGCGCGGTGGCGGTGGTGCCGGAGACGTGAACGACGTCGCCGACGCGGACGGCGCGCGAGTAGCCGACGATGGGCTCCCAGCGGGCGCCGCTCGAGATGTTGGTGCGCTTCATGGGTGGCCGCGGCTCACTCGATGCCGGCCTGCCGCTGGAGCCAGCGGACGTAGCCGATGATGGCATCCGTTTCGGGCTGAGTGACGTGCGGGAGGGGGGCCATGTTGCCGAATCGCCAGTGGTGGGCGGCGACGCCCTGGCGGACGGCGAGGTGGAACGAGGCATCGCCGTGGTGGCCGGGCTCGTAGATCCGGTGCACGAGCGGCGGACCGAGCTCGGTGCCGGTGGCTTTGGGACCGTGGCAGATCGAACAGTGGGCGACGTAATGGGCGTCGCCCTGGACGTGCTCGGCGGGTGTGGGCGGGAGAGTGGCGAGGAATTCCGACTCGTCGGACGGGGCGTCGGACCCGCACGCGAGCAGCAGGAGTGCAAGTGCGAGCTTCGGCAGATGTTCGCCGAGGAAAGCGCTCACGAGTCGGTCTCCAGGTGTGTTGCCGGATGTGGGGCGAGCACGGGTGGCTCCGGGCCCAATTGGGACGCCGTCGGGATGATGACAAGGTGAGTCTGGCGCAATGGTGAACCGTGCGCAATCCTAGCCGGTGACGCGGCGCTGACGCCGACTTCGTATCCAAGCCACATCAGCGAGCTTCGGGAGGCCCGCGTCATGAGAGGGACGTCCACGGTCCGCCGATCATGAGCCTGGCGACATCCATCGCCGAGCCGCAGGATGCCGGAAAACGCGTGGTCCGGCTGCGCGCGCTCGGTGAATGTCGTCTCGAGTTCGTCGACGGTCGCATCGGCCAGCACCAGGAGCGCCTCTTCGCGTGCCTGCTCTTCCTCGTCCTGGAGCGCGACCGGCGGGTCCCGCGTGGCGAGCTCGCGGAAGTGCTGTGGCCAACGGCTCCGCGCGGCAGCGCCGGCCACTGCCTCCGTCAGGCCCTCTATCGGTTGAGGGCACTCGGCGTTCCCCTCGAGGTCGAAGGGTCGACGGTATCGATGACGCGCCGGATGGCAGCGCTGGACGTCGACGAATGGCAGCAGGGAGACTACGAGCTGCGCGCCGCAACCCGGCTCGT
>CAYLPM010000172.1:0-4495 GCA_964385525.1 uncultured Gemmatimonadaceae bacterium | reverse complement strand
GACGGACTTCGGGATCGCGCGGGCGGCGATCGAGGGGTCGGATTCGCGGTTGACGGCGACGGGGATGGCGCTGGGGACGCCGGCGTACATGAGTCCGGAGCAGTGCGCGGGTGAGCGGGAGCTGGACGGGCGGAGCGATCTTTACTCGCTGGGCGTGGTGGGCTACCAGATGCTCACGGGCACGCTGCCGTTCGAGGCGGCGAGCACCGCGGCGATGCTGGTGAAGCACCTGATGGAGAATCCCGAACCGGTCACCCGCCGACGGGTGGACGTGCCGGACGATCTCGCGCGCACGATCATGCAACTGCTCGAGAAGGATCCGGTTCATCGGGTCGCCGACGGCGCGGCGCTCGTGGACGTGCTCGAAGGGCGAACGTCGCCGGCCGCGATGCCATCGCCCACACCGCTGGAGCCCGACCAGCGCGTGTCGAAGGGGCGCGGCAGCGCGCTCGGTGAGCGCCTGCGCCGCGATTTCCGGCTCGATGAGCTCGAACGCGGCCTGAGCGAGATGGGAGACGCGTTCGAGGATTTCGGGCTCGACACGCTCGAGGGCACGACCCAGCGACGGCAGGCGCGCGAGGCCGCCAGGCGCGGAGCACGCGAGGTGCAATCACCTGGACGACCGTCGGCCTCATGGGCGCCGCTGCCGCGGTGGCCGGTCAGAGAGGCGAAGCGAGCCGCCCGCCACCCGAAAAAGATTCCGTTCGACGAACGGCCCCTTCCCGACCGCATCAAGGGCGTGCGCCGGCAGGCGGTCAGTTATTTCGCCTCGGTCGGAATGATGTTCGGGATAAACATTCTCACGTCACCGGAATTCCTCTGGGCGTTCTTCCCCGCGTTCGGTATGGGATTCGGCCTGGTGTCGCGTGCCGGCTCGCTGTGGGCCGATGGCGTGCGCCTGCGCGACATTCTCGACCCGAGCGGGTACGTGCCGCCGCCCGCGCCGGGGGAGGCCGGGGACGGCGCGCAGAGGGGAGAGCTGCAGCGAGCAGGTGGGGCGCGGTCATCTGCATCGTCGCCATCCGTATCGTCGACATCCGCACCGTCCCCATCGCCCTCGTCGCGATCGGCGGGAGTGGCGTCGCCTCCGGCGGCGATCGCATCCGCACCGGGTGCACCGTACCACGAGGACGGCGTGACGCTATCGCGCACGATCGTCGACGGCCCGCGGGGCCCCGCACTCCGGCAGGCGATCGCCGACCGTCGGTCCGTCCGCGAGCTCGTCGAACGCCTGGGTGCCGCCGATCGAGCGCTGCTTCCCGACGTGCAGCCCACCGCCGACGCGCTGCTCGAGCGAATGATCGAGCTCTCGAGGGAACTGCAGCGGCTCGACGTCGACCGCCCCACGAACCAGCTGCGCGAGATGGATGCGCGGCTCGCCGAGCTCGAGGCCGGCGCCGTCGAAGCCGACGACGCGAGGCGCAGCGAAGTGCTGCGCCGGCAGCGCGCCTCGGTGCGTGAGCTGCTCGCGTCGCGCGAGACGCTCGAGGGGCAGTTCGAGAGTGCGGCACTGCTGCTCCAGAACCTCGCGCTCGATGTCCTGCGGCTGCGAACGGCGGGCGTGCAATCGGTGCTCGATGACGTCACGAGCGTGACCATGGAGGCACGTGCGCTCGCCGGCGAGATCTCGGCGGTGCTGCGCGCGGCGGACGAGGTGCGGTCGATCGGTGGATCGCGATGAACCGGTGCCGCGTGGCCGCCGCCGCGGCGTTCGTCGCGTACGGCGGCTCCGCATGATCCGGTGCCGCGTGGCCGCCGCCGCGGCGTTCGTCGCGTACGGCGGCTCCGCATGATCCGGTGCCGCATACTCGCCGCCGCGGCGCTCATCGCGTGCGGCGGCTCCGGCGACGCTACTACTCCGCGCGAGCCGACGTCGATCGAGCGTGTCGCGGGTGACGCACAGCAGGGCGCGGCCGGGATGGCGCTCCCCATCGCCCCCGCCGTTCGCGTGCTCGATCAGGCCGATGCGCCGTTCGCCGGAGCCGAGGTCCGCTTCACGATCCCGGCCGGTGATGGCGCGACACTCGATACGCTGCTTCTCACGGATGCGGCGGGGCTGGCCTCGACGACGTGGTTTCTCGGCCCCGATGCATCCCTGTCGCAGCGCTTGCGGGGGACGCTCGTCGGCGCGTCTGGCTCCGAGGCCGTCGTCGAGTTCTCCGCGGAGGCGTCGCGACCCTCGAACGGCGAGTCGTATCTCGGGCGCAACGGATACATCGAGTATCTCCCGGGCGCGCTCCCGATCATCCTGAGCGCTCCGCATGGCGGGACCCTGGAGCCCGACGAGATCTCCGACCGCACCGGCGGCACCACGGTGCGGGACGCGAACACCGAAGAACTGGCACGGGTGGTCGCGGACGTCTTCGAGGAGCGCACGGGCGCGCGCCCGCATCTCATCCTCTGTCTGCTGCGCCGAACGAAGCTCGATGCCAATCGCGAGGTCGTCGAGGCGGCCGCGGGCGATGCGGAGGCCGAGCGCGCGTGGTTCGAGTACCACTCGTCGATCGACGCGGCGCGAGCGGCCGTGCGCGCCGAGCATGGCGGCGGTCTGTACCTCGACCTGCACGGGCACGGCCATGAGATCCAGCGCGTCGAGGTCGGCTATCTGCTGTCGTCCTCCGATCTCGCGCTCCCGGATGCGACCCTCGATCAATCGGCTTTCATCAACAAGAGCAGCGTGCGGGCGATCGCCGAGGCCAATCCGGATGAGCCGTTCTCGGCGCTCGTGCGAGGTCCCACCAGCTTCGGCTCGTCATTGGCGGGTGCAGGCTATCGGTCGGTGCCGTCGGCCGACGATCCGCATCCGGACGGCGCGCCCTACTTCAGCGGTGGCTACAGCACGGCGCGCCACGGGTCGAGCGATGGCGGGACGATCAGCGGCCTGCAGCTCGAGCTCAACATGACCGGCGTACGCGACACCGAGGAGAACCGGCGGCAGTTTGCCGAGGCGCTGGTGGAGGTGGTGCTCGCGTATGTTGAGGAGCGACTCGGCCTCGATTTGCTGGCGGCTCGCCCCTGACGCTTGCGCGATCGGGGGCAGCACGGCATTGTTCCCATCAACACTTCAGGGGAACGCCATGCCGGCCGATCTCGAGCTCCTCCAGGGCACGCTCGACGTGCTCATCCTCAAGGCCCTCACCTGGGGGCCGCGCCACGGTTACGCCGTCGCGCGCTGGATCGGTGAGATCACCGACGACGAGCTCCAGATCGAGGAGGGCGCCCTCTACACCGCGCTCCACCGGTTGGAGAAGCGCGGCTGGGTCGAGTCCGAGTGGGGCCTGTCGGAAAACAACCGCCGCGCGCGCTTCTACCAGATGACATCCGTCGGCCGCCGGCAGCTTCGCCGGCAGTCCGACCTGTGGACCCGCTACGCGCAGGCGGTGTTCCGCGTACTCCAGGTCGCGTAGGCGGAGGATAACATGGGACGGATCGAGGGACTGCGGCGCTTCTTCCGCGTGGCCGAGAGCAACGACGCACTCGAACGCGACGCCGAGCTCGAGGTGGGTTTTCACCTCGACATGAAGGTGCGTGAGCTCGTCGACAAGGGGATGTCGCCCGGGCAGGCCCGCGCGGAGGCGCTGCGCCGGTTCGGGGATGTGCGGGCAACGCGGGAGCGTATCGAGCAGATCGACCGCGAGCGGCTGGGCCGCGAGCGGCGCGCGGCGTGGTGGAGTGCGGTCGCGCAGGACCTGCGGTACGCGGTGCGCGGACTCGGGCGGCAGCGCGCGTTCACGGCGGTCGTGGTGCTCACGCTGGGGCTCGGGATCGGCGCCAACGCGACGATGTTCGGCATCGTGGACCGACTGCTGCTTCGGCCGCCGGCACACGTGCAGGACGCCGACCGGCTGGCGCGCGCTTTCTTCGTCATCCCGCGCGATGGTGCGCCGCCGAGCCAGAACGATCGGGCCAGCTTCCCGCAGTTCGCCGCGATGCGCGATCGCGTGACGGAGTTCGAGTCGATGGCGGCCGTGTTCGCGACCGACATGATCCTCGGGGATGGCGTCGACACCCGGCAGATTCGTGGCACGATGACGACGGCGAGTTTCTTTCCGTTGCTCGGAGTCCGTCCGGCGCTGGGTCGATTCTTCGGCGAGGATGAGGACCGCATCCCGGCGGGTGCGCCGGTCGCGGTGATCAGCCACGCGTTCTGGCAGAACCACTTCGGCGGAGATCCCGACGTGCTCGGCGCCGAGCTCCGGCTCGGTCGCGTGCCGTACACCGTGATCGGCGTGGCGCCCCAGGGCTTCACCGGCGCGGACCTCGAGCGGATCGACGTCTGGGTGCCGATCGCGTCGGCCGGGTCGACCATCACAGACGACTGGCACGAGCAGCGTAACATGACGTGGATCCAGGTGCTGGGGCGCCTTCGCCCTGGTGTCGATCCCCGGCAGGCGAACCTTCAGGCCACGTCCGCGTGGCACGAGTACATCCGCGCGGGAGGCGGGAACGTGGAGCGCCAGCTCGCGCTGGGACCGCGGGTGGAGGTCGCGCCGCT
>CAYLPM010000171.1:0-1991 GCA_964385525.1 uncultured Gemmatimonadaceae bacterium | reverse complement strand
CGGCGCAGCTCCTCGACCTTGCCCTTCCCGAGGTAGGTGCCGGGATGCGGCCGATCGATCTGCTGCGTGAGCACGCCGACGACCACTGCGCCCGCCGTGTCGGCCAGCCGCTCGAGCTCGGCCAGATGCTCTTCCACCAGGCGCCGTGCGCCCGCTCGCTTGAGGGGAGCGCCGACGAGCACGGCTCGCTCGATCGGCGCGGTGAGAAGAATCGGTTCTCGTGAAATGTGGGTCGCTCCGTCAGTCTCGGCCGTTGCCGAAGGTCGTGAATCGCCCCGTCCGGTCGTACGGCACGGAAAAGCTGCCGATGGGCGTGCCGACACGAATGTCGCCGAACACGCGATAGTTGACGACACCCGTCTGGATCGCCTGGCGCGCGGCCTGGCCGATCCCGGCATAGCTGAAGTTGACCGGAATCGTCACGGCGGACGAGTCGTTGGACTGCACCGTGAACCGGCTGTCGAGCAGCCCATCGGCGAACGGCAGCGAGTCCACTTGCACCTGGTAGCGCAGTTGCGTGGCGTCGAGCGCGAATCCGTTCGGGTTGTAGACGTTCAGCACCACGTCCATCGACCCGCCGGTGACGCCGAGCCCGCGCAGGCGCACGTCGTTCAGAGTGACCACCGGCTCCTCGAAGACCTGGCGGCCGATCGTCGCGCAGCTTGCGCCTGCCACCACCGCAGTCACGATCGCGATCGCAGCCAGCGTTCGGGATGACTGCCTCACGAGACTATTCACTGGGCTCCTCCATTCCTCGCTTCGTCGCGTCCACCCCTCGCTCTCCCCTCCCCGCTTCCGCCTGCTCCCCGGCGCCCGCAGCCCGGTCGCGAAGCTCGCGCCACCACGCCAGCCGCTTCGCGACTTCCTTCTCGAACCCGAGACTACCGGGCTCGTAGAACGACCGGTCGCGCAGTGCGTCGGGGAGGTAGTCCTGCGGAATGTACGCCTCCGGGACGGTATGTGCGTACTGGTACCCCGCGCCATAACCCAGTTCCTTCATCAGCGCGGTCGGCGCGTTCCGGATGTGCATCGGGACCGGTTCGGCCGGCGTTTCGCGCGCGGCATCCATCGCCGCCCCTAGCGCGACCTTGGCGCTGTTCGACTTCGGCGCCGTCGCCAGGTAGATCGTCATCTCGGCCAGCGGCAGATACCCTTCGGGCGCGCCGAGCATGTGCCAGGCATCGCGCGCCGCCACCGCGAGCTGAAGCGCGTTTGGATCCGCCAGTCCGACATCCTCCGCCGCCATCGCGATCGCCCGGCGGAAGATCGTCATGGGATCCTCACCGCCATCGAGCATCCGCGCCATCCAGTACAGGGCGCCCTGCGGATCGCTGCCGCGCAGCGACTTGTGATAGGCCGACAGGAGATTGTAGTGCTCCTCGCCGCCCTTGTCGTAGCGCGCGAAGCGACGCTGGAGCGCGCCCTGCGCGACCTCGAGCGTGATCGTCCCGCCGTCGCCCACGTGCCCCGCCGCCGCCTCGAGCACCGTGAGCCCACGCCGCGCGTCGCCGTCCGCCTCCCGCGCGATCAGCTCGATCGCGGCGTCGTCGGCGCGCAGCTTCATCGTGCCGAGCCCGCGCTCCGCATCGATGAGCGCGCGGTGCAGCACGCGACGCACGTCCTCCGCCTTCAGGGGCTCGAGCACGAAGACGCGCGTGCGCGAGAGCAGCGCGCCGTTGATCTCGAAGCTCGGATTCTCCGTCGTCGCTCCGATGAGCGTGAACGTCCCTTCCTCGACGTGCGGCAGGATCGTGTCCTGCTGTCCCTTGTTGAGCCGGTGGATCTCGTCGATGAAGGTGATCGTGCGCCCGCCGCCCGCGTCGAGCCGCGACTGCGCCTCGGCGGCGATCTGCCGGATGCGCGGGACGCCTTCGCTCACCGCGCTGAACGGCACGAACGCGCTGTCGGTGCTGCTCGCGATGAGGCGGGCGAGCGTGGTCTTCCCCGAGCCGGGTGGACCCCAGAGGATGATCGAGCCGACGCTCCCCTGT
>CAYLPM010000170.1:0-13633 GCA_964385525.1 uncultured Gemmatimonadaceae bacterium | reverse complement strand
CTCTTCAGAACTCAGGAACGGGGATGGCATATCGACGGTGTCCTCCAGCCGACAGGTAGGTATGCCTATAGTACCACGCGTGCCGAAGCGAGTTCAATCCCACGACGATCATCTCCCGCCTCCTGCCACGAAACGCATCTCCCGCGCCGCGGTTCGCGGGTCAACCGAATCCGGTTCATTCGTTCCATCCACCGCCCGAAGAGCCACCGCGATTTCCGCCGCCAGCCCAGCGTTGCGCTCGAGCAACGCCAGATTGACTGCTCGCGAACGCCCCTCCGTCTCACGCTCCACGGCGGCGAGCAGAAACGGGGTCAGGCCGCCGCCCCGCACGTCGCCGGCGCGCGCCTGCTCGAGTGCACGCTCCACCGCGCGATCGACCATCGCGCTCGGCAGCGCGAGCTCGACCGGCGGTGGCTGCACGACGAGGAACGCCGACCCGCGGCCGAGTGCGCGGTGGGCAAGAAACGCGTTCGCGAGCTGTTCCGGAGTCTCGGCGCGCGCGTCGAGCCGGATGCCCGTCGCCGTCGTAAAGAAGCCTGGAAGCTCATCGGTCCGGTATCCGACCACGGGGACGCCGAGCGTCTCCAGTCGTTCCCATGTCGCGCGGAGATCGAGGATCGACTTCGCGCCGGAACACACCACTAGGACCGGCGAGCGCGAGAGCTCCACGAGGTCAGCCGACTCGTCGAACGCCGGCTCCCGGTGAACGCCACCGATCCCGCCGGTGGCGAAGACGTTCACGCCGGCCGCGGTGCACAGGGCGAGCGTCGCCGCGACGGTGGTCGCGGCGTCCGCGCCACTGGCGATCGCCCATGGCAGGTCGCGCGCGGACGCCTTGCGCACGCCGCTCCGGGTGAGGAAACGCTCGAGCTCGTCGTGGAGTAGACCGAGCGTCGGCGTGCCACGCACAATGGCGGTCACCGCGGGCACCGCCCCGTGAAGCCGGACCGCGGCGGCCATGCGCTCCTCGGCCTCCCTGTTCGCGGGATACGGGAGTCCCTGCGCCAGAACGGAGCTCTCGAGCGCGACGAGTGGCCGGCGGGCTCGGATTGCGGACTCGACTTCAGGGATGAAGCGCAGCGTCGGGGGCGGGGCCACGATGCATCTTACCGGTGCGGGACGAACCGGGAAAGGCCGCGCTCAGCCCGCGCTCGATGGCCTCGCCGTGATCAGCAGCCTGTCGGGCGCCGGTCCGAAGAACCGCACCGGCCAGCACGTCGTGAGCGTGAGAGTCGGCTCGTTCGCGCCGAAGAGCGCGGGAGTGGCGGCATGCACGACGCGAATCTCCTCGACGATCCAGGTGACGCGATGTTGCCGTGATTCCGTCTCGATGACGTCGCCTACCTCGAGCTCGTCCAGTGAACGAAAGTGGCGATCGCGGTGCGCCGAGATCACGGAGTTGCCGTCAGCGCCAGGCAACGGACTGCCTGGAAGGTGCCCCGGACCGGCCTTGAGCTCGTCGTCACCGACGCCGTGCACGATCACTTCATCGAGTCCGATCGCCGGGATGATCATCCGCGCCACGGGAGCTCCCCGCAACAGCCGACGATCGGCACCCGATCGCTCGGCGACGTACGCGTGGATGGACTCGACCGAGCGGTGCGCCTGATCAGCCTCCCAGGAGGCGCGGGCGCGATCGCGCGCGATCGCTCCGCTCGCCCACGAGGTCCCGACGTAGCCGAGCAGGAGCACGCCCGTAGCGACCAGGGTCCAGCCAAGGACCCTCCGTCGGCGGAACTTCCCTGGCTGCGCTCGCACCCCGACCGGTCCTGGCGTATCAAGCATGAGTTCGTCTCGCTGAGGGGCGCTCGCCTGCGCGCATCACGAGTGCGCCCTGGAGGCGAGGCCGCTCGCGCCTACGCACGAGGCCGGCCGATCAACAGCGCCCCGAACCCGAGCGCTCCGATGCCCAGCAGGGCGAGCAACGGCAGGCCCGTCGCCGTTTCCGGCGCCGGCGCCCCCTCACGGAACTCCGTCGTCCGCTCGCGCGCACGGGGCGGCCGTGGGCGCTCGACTGCGACCTCGCCGGAGTCGACCACGACCGTCAGGGTGTCCGGCATCGCGGCGATGGCGACGGCGGCCGAGTCGACCCACTCGCGCATGTCGCTGAGCTGCACCCGCCGAATGCTGTCCGCACGAGCCTCGTTTTCAGCCGTCGCCTGGGCGGCCTGCGCCGGCTCGGATGCACGGGGCGGGGGAACCGGCGTCGTGAACTGAGCTTCGAGAACCGTCGGCGCGGCCACCAGCAGCGCGGCGGCGATCATTGCATGAATTCGCACGGTAGGCTCCTTGGTAGTGCGACCATCAAGCGCATGGGGCGTGCCGTGGAACGGGCCTAGGGCCGCCACGCGCTCACGATTGCTTCTCCCATCCGGGCCATCGTGAGCTGCGCCTCGTTGTCCAGAATCCAGCGCGTGTCCTCGTTCTCGTTCGTGAGCACGCACGCCACCACTCGGGCTGGTAGGAAGTATAGCGAGCATTCCGTTCGCACGCTGTTCGTGGCGCCCGTCTTCGACGCGGCCCGCGCCCCGCCGGCCAGGCGCTGCATCATCTGGTCATCCTGATTGTCGAGCAGGATCGCGATCATCGCCGAATCCGCCGCGGGGCTCACCGCCCGCCCCTGCGCGAGAAGTTCGAACAGCGTCGCCATCTCGTTGGGCGTCGTCACCCCGAGCCCGTACTTGGCCGAGCTGTCCATCGCCGCGCTCGAGATCCGCAGGAACGACTTCGAGTGCACCTTCGAGTGCGGGAGTCCGAGCGCCTCCATCTTCTCCCACACGCGCCGGATGATGATCCGGTCCAGCAGCAGATTGGTCGCGGTGTTGTCGCTGAGCGCGATCATCAGCCACGCTGCATCACGGACCGTGATCCCCATGCCGTCGTGCATGTGCTGCAGAATCCCGCTCCCCGGAACCTTGTCGATCCGGAGCACGGTCAGGCGATCGTCCAGCGAGAGCATCCCCTGCTCGACGAGATCGAACACCGTGACGAGGATCGGGACCTTGATCAGGCTCGCCGTCTGGAACGTCGAATCGCCAAGCCGCTCGAGCCGCTCCCCCGTCTCGAGATTGCGCACCGCGTAGCCGACGGTGCCGCGGTGTGCGGCCGCCAAAGAGTCGAGCGTGCGCCGGAGCGCGGGAAGGTCGGCGCGTCGAGCAGGAGCGGAATCCGACACGTTGCCCGCGACCGGAGTCTGGGCGAGCACACACGACGGGAGAACGAGAAGGGAGAACGCCAGTGCAATTCGCATCGTGGAGCTCGTGCGTTCAGGGTGACCGGGCCAATTGCGCGATGCGGCGGATCGAGCGACCCGAGTCAGGCCGGCCACGCCTCTCGCCCGCCCTTCAGGTGACGACGGAGGCTCGGCCCGCGAACTCCCGCCACGCGCCGCTCTCGAGCACGTCGTCGATCGACTCGACGGCGTGCTCGAGCTCCTCGTCGCTCGTGTAGAAGTGCGGCGCGATGCGGATCCCCGCGTCGGGCCGGTAGTCCACGATGATGTCGCGCGAGAGGAGACTCCGCGCGACCTCGCCGGCGTGCGGGACATCGAACGCGACCGTGCCGCCGCGCCGTCCGGCATCGCGCGGCGCGGAGACCCGGTAGCCGCGCTCGTCGGCCAGTGCGATGAGACGGGACGTCTGCCGCTTGCTCTTCTCGCGAATCGCGTCCACCCCCGCGCGGCGCAGGATCCTCGGTCCCTCGATCGCCGCGAAGAGCGCGGGGATCACCGGCGTCCCGCCGAGCCAACGTGCGGCACCGGAGGCGTGCTCCATGTCGGCATCGAACGCGAATGGGTGCGCGTGCGCCTGCCACCCGGTCAGCGCCGGCGCGAGCTCGCGCGTCGAGTCGGGATTGGCGTAGAGGAAGCAGGCGCCGGGTCCGCCGCACAACCATTTCAATACGCCGCCGGTGAGGAAGTCGACGCCGAGCGCCTTCACGTTCACCGGAAGCACGCCGACCGCGTGAAACGCGTCCAGCGCGACGAGCGCCCCCGCCTCGCGCGCGCGACGGCATACCGCCTCGACGTCCACGATGAACGCGGACCGGAAGAGCACGTGCGAGATCGCGACGAGCCGCGTGCGTTCGTCGATCGCGGCCAGCAGCCGCTCGGTATCGATACCGATCCCATCGTCGGAGGGCACCACCTCGATCCTCGCGCCGAGCCGCGTCGCCAGCCCCTCGTACACGTAGCGCACGGAGGGAAAGTCGAGGGCGGTCATCACGATCCGATCGCGCGGCGGCGAGTAGTCGAGCGCCGAGAGGAGCAC
Source organism: uncultured Gemmatimonadaceae bacterium (assembly GCA_964385525.1). Classification (GTDB taxonomy): domain Bacteria; phylum Gemmatimonadota; class Gemmatimonadetes; order Gemmatimonadales; family Gemmatimonadaceae; genus DATKCV01. The sequence goes on along the minus strand of CAYLPM010000170.1, from coordinate 9,365 downwards.
GGCGTTCGCCATGGTGACGGTCGGGATCATCGCGATCTGGCCCGCAGCGGCTCCGATCAACGGGGCGATCTCATCGCCGACCGTGCCGGGCATGTCCCACCACCCGTCGGCCCACGCGCGCACACCGAGCCCCTCCCACTGATCCACGTACTCCGCCAGCCGCTCCGGCACCGCACTCGGCATCGCGCCGAGCGAATTGGAGACGAGATACGTGGTATGGGAGAGAATCGGGAAATGTGGACGAAAGGCCACCAGCGGGTCGGTCATCGCATCGGCGTCGGTCGGGGATGAGTGCTGAGATCCTCAGCCTGTGGACATGTTAGCGCCCGGCTGCGGGCTCCGACACCACCGCCGACACTGGTCTCGACGATCCGGCCTGTGTACCCTCCATGCCGTCGGAGGTGGCGCGGTTCTTCCGGCACCCGGAGGCGGGAGTCGTTTGCTCCCCCTGGCGTGCCCATCACCACGAGGATCCAGACATGAAGAGTTTTCGTTCCGTGCTGTGCGCCGTGACGGCGGTCGCGTTGTATGCTCCGTGCGTGCAGGCGCAGCATTCCGACGTGCCGCCGGGCTCCACGCCGGCGACGGCGATCGTCGGGACGCAAGATGAAGTATCGACCGACTCGGTGCCTCGCGCCAAGGGACCGACGCTCGAGGCAGCCATCGTCGGCGCGCGTGCCACGCCGGTCGAAAGGGATGTCGTCGCCGCGAACGAGCTCGCGCAGCAGTCGCGCTTCGGTCGGGCGGAGACGTACATGATCCTGGGCGGCGCCGCGTTCGTGGCCGGCCTGCTGATCGGCGACGACGCGGGAACGGTCGTGATGGTCGGCGGCGCGGCCGTCGGGCTTTACGGCCTGTATCTCTACCTGCAAACGCAGTAGTCCGGCACCCGGGCGCGCCACGCGTCACCGTCCGGAGCCGTAGGCCGTCACCGGCGGAGGCGGCAGGCCGTCACCAGCGGTCGCCGCGGACCATCCCGAACGTCCGCCGAAGGTGATCCGCGGTCGTGGTGACTGCCGTTCGGCGCAGGGCGTCCTGTACGTGTATGGGACGCCCTGCAAAGAAGACCGACCAGCCGACCCGCGTCGGCTCGACGCTGAGGACCACCGCCACGATCGTCTCGATGACCGCGGCGCTCGTATCCATCGCCACCTTCGCGCGAGCCTGGGGGCTGTACGGCGGCCCCGCGCACTCGTACCTGACCATCGGCGCCTTCGGCGCCCGCTGGGTCGGGATCAAGCCGGAGCTGGACTCCGCGTTCGCGCTTGGCGATACGATCGTCCTCGCAGCGACCGTCACCGGCAAGAACGGCAACAATCTCGTCGGCGCGACCATCGGCTGGAGCAGCGATGATCCGTCGGTCGCGACGGTCTCCGACGAGGGGATCGTCATCGCCCGCTCGGCGGGATCGACGACGATCGTCGCCTCGGTCGGGAGTCTCGCCGCGCGCTCGCGCGTGCACGTGCGCCCGAAGGTGACGTACGTCCGCATCGCCGGGGACAGCGCCGTCACCGTGTACGAGGGCGAGCGCGCGGAACTCTCGGTGCGGGCCGGCGATGCGCGCGGCCACGTGATGCGCGACAAGCGCGCCCAGTGGACGAGCGCGGACAGCGCCATCGCGATCATCGACAGTGCCGGTCACATCGTCGGCATCGCGCCGGGCCGTACGACGGTCACCGCCGTGATCGACGGCGTGAGCGCGCAGGCGCCGGTGACGGTCGCGCCGGTGCCCGGATCGCTCGCGCTGCTCGGCGGCGGCGACCAGCGGGCGCGCGCAGGAGCCACGCTTCCACTTCCGGTCGCGGTGCGCGTGTTCGACCGTCGCGGCCAGGCAATCGCCGGCGTCCCGGTGCGTTTCCGCGACCCCGCGGGCGGCGGTACGTTCGAGCCGGCGATCGTCTTCTCCGATCTGGACGGGCACGCGCGGTCCACCTGGACGCTCTCTCCCGTTCCCGGTCGCCAGCGGGCCATCGCGATGGTGGATCACGTCGACAGCTCCCTGGTCGTGGTCGCCGAGGCCGAGCCGGTCGCGGAGAATCTGCGCATCATCGGGAGGGGGCCCGAGCAGCGCGGTACGGCTGGCGAGCCGCTCGCCGAGCCGATCGCCGTCCGCCTCACGGATTCGACCGGACTTCCGCTCGTCGATGTACCGGTGAGCTGGCACACGGAGGATGGCGGGACGCTCGAGGCGACCGCGGCACGAACGGACTCCCTCGGTGAAGCGCGCGCGCGCTGGACACTCGGCAAGCGGGCGCGGACGCAGACCGCGACGGTCCGGGTCGGGAAGGTGGGCACGATCCCGGCGCACGCGATCGACGTCCTCGTCGCGCCGGGGGCTCCCGCCACGCTGGCACTGGCGAGCGGCAACGCGCAGCGCGTCACCGTCTCGTCGGCGCCGAAACGTGCAATCGTGTTGCGGGTGACGGATGCGCTCGAGAATCCGATTCCCGGGATCGCGGTGCGGCTCGCGGCGTCCGCCGGGACGCTGGTCGAGAAGGAACTGCTGACGGATTCCACCGGACGCGCCACCGTGCAGTGGACCCTCGGCCGAAGCGCCGGGGTACAGCGACTCACGGCGCGCGCCGCGGGGATCGCCAAGCCGCTCGAGGTGGGAGTCACCGCCGTTCCCGCCGCCCCCGCGAACATCACGTTTGCCGAGCTCCCGGCGACGGCGCTGGTGTCGAGGCGCCTCGCCGACACGGTCTGGGTGACGGTGACGGACGGCTTCGGCAATCCGGTGCCCAATGCACCCGTGGTGTTCGCGGCAAAGAGCGGCACGCTCACCACGACGCGCGCGATGACCGATGACCGTGGACGTGCCGCGACGCGGTGGACCCTGGGCCGGACGGCCGGGGACCAGACGGTCACGGCAACCGTCCGCGGGACGGACGTCAAGGCGGCGCGTGTAGTGCGCGCCCGCGCTCCGGCGCCCGCGAAGCCGGCGGTGACCAGGCCAGAAGCGGCGTCGCCGGCGTCCACCGCGGCGGCACCATCTTCGCTTATCAACCAGGGGTGAGCGACGACGGCCATGCTTTCGCCGCCGGAACATCATCAGCGACAGACATGACCGCCAATCGCAGGTCCACCCACGGCAGGCGCATCGCCCTCGTCCTCGGCGGAGGAGGGCTCAAGGGCTTCGCGCACATCGGCGTGCTGCGGGCCCTCCAGGAGCACGGTGTGACGCCCGCAATCTACGCCGGGACGAGCATCGGGTCGCTGATCGCAGCCTCGCACGTGAGCGGACTGTCACTGGGGGAGATGACGCGCCGCGCGCTCGCGCTCAAGAAGCGCGATCTCTTCCGCATCGATCACATGGGCGTGCTGCGGGACCGCATGCGCGCCCGCTCGATCTACCTGCCCGAACCGCTCCGCGCTCTGGTGGACGAGGCCATCCCCGCGAAGCGATTCGACGAGTTCTCGCAGCGACTGCTCGTCAACACCGTGGACCTCCGGCGCGGCACGCAGCTGGTGTGGGGGCTCGCGGGTCTCCGGCACGTGAGCGTCGCCGATGCGGTCTACGCATCGTGTGCGCTCCCTGGCTACTTCCCGCCCGGCGAGGTGGATGGCCGCACGTGCGTCGATGGCGGAGTCGTCGACAACCTGCCGGTCAGCGCGGCGGCCGTGGGCTCCGATGCCATCATCGCCGTGGACGTGGGGAACTCCGACATCACGCGCGGCACCAATCCCGATACGCACGGATTCGCCGAGATCTACATGCGCGCCGCGACGGTCATGATGCATTCGCTCCAGCAGGCGCCGTTCGCCCGCTGGGCCGGCCCGCCGATGATCCTCGTTCGCCCGCGCGTGAGTCACATCCCGTGGATGAGCTTCACGCACACGGCCGAGCTGATCGACGAGGGATACCGCGCGGCGAAGAAGGCGCTCGCGGGGCTCGAGGAATGCCTCAACGCGCCCGGCGGTGTGTGGCCGCGGCTCCCCGTGAATCTCAGCGTCGACCGGGACAAGTGCATCGGCTGCGGCCTGTGCGTCGCGATGGCGCCGTCCATGATGGGGCTGGATCGCCACCACAAGGCGTTCGCGCGCGCGAGCAAGGTGGAGTGGTCGCCGGCCGACGGCGAGTTCGTGCACCACTGCCCGACGCTGGCGATCAAGGCGCTGCGCGAGGATGGACGGGCGCACATCGCGACCGGCGATCCGGAGGAAGATGGCGCCGTCCCGGCCCGTCCGAGCGGCGAGGAACCGACGGCGGCCTGACGACCGGTCTCCGGGGCTACGCGTTCGCCTTCTCCAGCGCAGCGATCGCGATCCGCTCGTACGCATCGACGGCCTCGCGGAGCTCGTGCGTGTCGACGTACTCCTCATCGGTGTGCGCGACGTGGATCGAGCCGGGGCCGAAGAGGTAGGGGGTGCCCCAGTTCGTCAGCTCCGGGATGTCCGTCGCGTAGGCCACGATCGACGTGGGGAATCCGTCGATCGAACCGAGGCGCACCGGCGGCACCACCGCCCCGACCTCGAGCGTGGCGCGGTCGCCCGCCCACCGATGCAGAATCGCGATCATCTCGTCCGGCGGGCCGACGACCCGCGCCATGATCCTCGCCTCCGCGGTGGCCGCGATCACGTTGTCGGCGACGCCGCCGGCGAGCGTGCCGATGTTGATCGTGGTCGCGCCGAGCAGGTCGTCGATGGGAAGATCGAGAGCCCGAAGCTCGTACAGCAACTGCACCAGGTCCGCGGTGGCCGACTGTCCGAGCTCGGGATACGCCGAATGCGCCGCGCGCCCGTGGGTACGGACCCTCGCGCGGACGGCGCCCTTGGTGCCGAGCGCGAGCCGGCTCTCCGTCGGCTCGCCGTCGATGAGCACCCGGCTCGTCGTCGCGACCTGATTGGCGGCGTGCGCGCCATCGTGCGTCACCTCCTCCCCCACTACGAACAGCAGCGCCACGGCCACGCCGCGCTCGCGCAGCCGCTCGGCGGCGCAGATCATCGATGCCGCGATGCCCTTCGCGTCGCACGCGCCGCGCCCGCAGAGTCGTTCGCCCCTGAGACGCGGGGGCATGAACGGCGGGACCGTATCGAGATGCGTCGACAAGGTGACCGCCGGCGCGTCGTCGCTCGTGGCGAGCAGATCATCGCGTCCCGGCGTGACGGGAATGCGCTTCACGCGCCACCCGCGATCCTCGAGCAGGCGATGCGTCCAGGCGATCACATCGCCCTCGTGCCCGCTGGTGGAGTCGAGGCGCATGAGGTCGATCGCGAGTGACACGGGGTCGAGCGAGGGCATGAGTTGTGATGTCGAAGGTGCGAAATGACCCGCCTGGCGTCGAAATGGCCCCCGACTCTCCGGCGATGATAGATTTCGGCAGCCTGCCGTCCGGTTCTCGTCTCGCGGCAGCGGCTCCGGCCTCTACGGCGCCCCTGCGGCGCCCATCACGAGAGCGACGTATGACCCACCCGAACTCGTTTGGCAGTCGCGCAGCGCTCGATGTCGATGGTACACGCTACACGATGTTCCGGCTCGACGCGCTCGACGGGCTCCCCGGCAGCACCGCGAGCCGGTTGCCGTTCAGCCTGCGGATCCTGCTCGAGAATCTCCTGCGCAACGAAGATGACGCCTTCGTCAAGGCCGACGACATCCGCGCGCTGGCGACGTGGGACGTCACCGGACACCAACAGCGCGAGATCGCCTTCCGCACCAGCCGGGTGCTCCTCCAGGACTTCACCGGGGTGCCCGCGGTCGTGGACCTCGCCGCAATGCGCGACGCGATCGCGCGCCTGGGCGGCGATGCGACGCTGATCAATCCGTTGCAGCCGGTCGATCTCGTGATCGACCACTCGGTGCAGGTCGACGAATACGGCAGCGATGCGGCGTTTCTCATCAACGTGGAGCACGAGTTCGAGCGGAATCGCGAGCGCTACGAGTTCCTGCGCTGGGGGCAGACGGCGTTCGAGCACTTTCGCGTCGTGCCGCCCGGCACGGGCATCTGTCACCAGGTGAATCTCGAGTATCTGGGCCAGGTCGTGTTCGCGAACCGCGACGGCAAGGAGCCGGTGGCGTACCCCGATTCGCTCGTCGGCACCGACTCGCACACGACGATGATCAACGGCCTCGGCGTGCTCGGGTGGGGCGTCGGCGGCATCGAAGCCGAGGCGGCCATGCTCGGCCAGCCGGTGTCGATGCTCATCCCCGACGTCGTCGGGTTCAAGATGCACGGGCGGCTGCCGGCAGGCGCCACCGCTACGGATCTCGTGCTCACGATCACGGAGATGCTGCGCAGGAAGAAGGTCGTCGGCAAATTCGTGGAGTACTATGGCCGCGGGCTCTCGTCGCTGTCGCTCGCGGACCGCGCGACGATCGGCAACATGTCGCCCGAGTACGGCGCGACCATGGGCTTCTTCCCGGTCGACGCCGAGACGCTGAAGTACCTGCGGCTCACCGGGCGCAGCGAACATCACGTCAAGCTGGTCGAGGCCTACACGAAGGCGCAGGGCCTCTTTCGCACGGATGACATGCCGGCCCCGCTCTACACGGACACCGTGGAGCTCGACCTGTCGACGGTGGAGCCGAGCATCGCCGGCCCGAAGCGACCGCAGGATCGCGTGCCGCTCGCGCGCGCGAAGCAGGCGTTCCTGGAGGCTCTCGAGGGCGAGATGGAGCGCGCCGGGACCGCCGCCGGGGTGGCCGAGCTGCGCCGGGCGACGGCCGTCTCCGCCGAGCCGGAGCTCTCGAGCAGCGTCGTGGCGACGGCGGACGAGACGTCCGGCCACCTGCGCTCGGGCGTGAAGGTCACGTACGAGAACGAGACGTTCACGCTGCGCGACGGCGCCGTCGTCATCGCGGCGATCACGAGCTGCACGAACACCTCGAACCCGTCGGTGATGCTCGGCGCCGGCATGCTCGCGCGCAACGCGGTGCGCAAGGGGCTGCGCACGAAGCCGTGGGTGAAGACGTCGCTGGCACCCGGCTCCAAGGTGGTGACGGACTACTTCCAGCGCGCGAAGGTGCTCGGGGACCTCGAGCAGCTCGGCTTCCACGTCGTCGGCTACGGCTGCACCACCTGCATCGGCAATTCGGGACCGCTGCCGAAGCCGATCGCCGACGCGGTCGAGTCGGAGAAGATGATCGTTGCCGCCGTGCTCTCCGGCAACCGCAACTTCGAGGGGCGCATCAATCCGCTCACGCGGTTCAACTATCTGGCGTCGCCGCCGCTCGTGGTCGCCTACGCGCTGGCGGGCCGCATGGACATCGACTTCAACACGGAGCCCCTCGGCGTCGGCACCGACGGCCCCGTGTTTCTCCGCGACATCTGGCCGGCGCCGGCCGAGGTGGAAGAGGAGATCCTGCGCTCGGTGAAGCGCGAGGCGTTCCAGCGCGAGTACGCGGACGTCTTCACCGGCGATGCGCAGTGGCGCGAGATCGAAGTGCCATCGGGCGATCTGTACGCCTGGAGCGCCAAGTCCACGTACGTGAAGAATCCACCGTACTTCGAGGGGATGACGCTCGAGGCGCCAGGCGTGCGACCGATCACGGACGCGCGCGTGCTGGGGCTGTACGGCGACTCGATCACGACCGACCACATCTCCCCCGCGGGCTCGATCGCCGCGGCGAGCCCCGCCGGGAAGTGGCTGATCGAGCAGGGGGTGAAGACGACCGAGTTCAACTCGTACGGCGCGCGCCGCGGCAATCACGAGGTGATGATGCGCGGGACGTTCGCCAACATCCGCCTGCGCAACGAGCTCGCGCCGGGGAAGGAAGGGTGGTGGACGGCGACGTCGAAGGGAGGCACGCCGGTCGCGGTCTACGATGCGGCCATGGAGTATCAGCGACTCGGCACACCGCTGCTCGTGATCGCCGGGAAGGAGTACGGCACGGGCTCGTCCCGCGACTGGGCGGCCAAGGGCACGCTGCTGCTCGGGGTTCGCGCGGTCATCGCGGAGTCGTTCGAGCGCATCCACCGCTCGAACCTGGTGGGGATGGGCGTGCTCCCGCTCGAGTTCATGGAGGGCGAGAGTCGCGCATCGATCGGGTTGTCGGGCTTCGAGACCTACGACATCGAGGGCCTCGATGACGGGCTGCGCCCGCGCGCGACGCTGACGGTGCGGCTGCGAAGCGTCGACGGCGAGGAGGATTCCTTCAAGGTGCGAGTGCGGATCGACACGCCGGAGGAGTTGCAGTACTACCGGCACGGGGGGATTCTGCACTACGTGCTCAGGCAGTTGGTGAAGCGGGGGAGTTGACCGCACCCCTCCCGTTCGCGGTGCCGGGACCCCCATATTGTGGCCCGTGCCCACCATTGCCCTGATTGCCAACCCCACTGCCGGTCGTGGGCGCGGCGGCCGCTGTCTGCCGCGCGTGCGCGAGGCCTTCCAGCACGTCGGCGTCCGGGAAGTGCACATCACTCGCCAGGCGGGGGACGAGGCTCGCCTCGCGGAGCGTCTGGCCGGTGATGGCGCGGACACGATCGCGGTCCTCGGTGGCGATGGCACGTGGAGCAAGGTCGCAGGCGCCCTGATCGGGTGTGGTGCCGAATGTCGCGTCGCGATGATCGCCGCCGGTACGGGCAACGACTTCGTGAAGACGGCGCGCATCCCCGCGCGCGACTTCACCGCCATGGCACGACTGGCGTCGGACGGACCCGATTTCCGCGTGGACGTCGCTCGCATCGGCGATCAGCCGTTCCTCAACGTCGCGGGCTTCGGCTTCGATGCCTCGGTGATCGCCGAGATCGAGAAGGGCGGCAGCATGCTGCGCGGCCAGGCGTTGTACATCGTCACCGCGCTGCGTCAGCTCTTCGGCTACCAGGGGTTCGACATGGCGGTGGATGGGGAGGCCGACTTCAGCCGGCACCTCATGCTCGCGATCGCGAACGGGCAGTTCTTCGGCGGCGCGTTTCACATCGCGCCCCGCGCGTCCCTCCAGGACGGGGTGCTGGATGCGATCGCGATCCGGAACGCGACGCCAATGCGACGGATGAAGATCTTCGGGGCCGCGATGCGCGGCGTCCACACCGAGCTGCCCGAAGTGACCGAGCGGCAGGCGAAGACCTTTCGACTGCGCTTTCCGGAGCCGCCGGTCTACCAGGCGGATGGTGAGCTGCGGCGGGCGACGGATACCGAGCTGGAGATCGGGGTCATCCCCGGCGCGCTGCGCGTGGTGGCGCTCGCGAGCACCAATGGGGTGTCGGCGCCGTAAGTCGGTCAGACTTCACGTGGGACGCTGACGACAGGTGGGACGCTGACGACGGACGCCGAGGTCGCCGCTGTCCGCCCGGACGCGAGGCGTCAGCGCGAAGGTGGTACGATGCGCGTGGTGTCCGGCCGCGTCGTGTCCGGCCGCGTGGTGTCCGGCTGTACGGAGTCCGGTCGCGCGGCGGCAGGCGGCGGCACCGTCTGGACCGAGTCGCCGC
>CAYLPM010000169.1:0-6501 GCA_964385525.1 uncultured Gemmatimonadaceae bacterium | reverse complement strand
CCCGCGCCCTCGATGGTCCCGGTGAAGACGAGCTGACCCTCGACTTCGAGGAGGCAGTTGTTCCCTCTGGGCGTCAGCGTGAGCGTCGAGAAATCGACGATTGCTTGGAACTGCCCCGACGTTTCGACCTGGCTCGCCGCTTTCACGGCGGTCTCGGTTGGGTGCCCCTGCCCGTCCCGTGAAAGGGACGTCGGGCCAAACACGTCTCGCCCGTCCGCGCAGCCGGCGGCGAGGAGCACGGCCGCCCCGGTGGCGACGAGCTGGAGGATTCTCATCGGGATCTCCGGTCAGAGTCTGGCTGCTCGCGCCGTATCATGGTGACGCGGGAGTCACACAGCGCAGGGTAGTCGAGGCTGCGTCGCCTGGCGTCAAGTGTCAGAGACCTGGGGCGGCGTGTCAAGACAGTCCGGGCACCCCATCGCATCGGGCCTGGTGTGGAGGACTGGCCCGGGCTCGATGCGGACGTCATGATACGACACGAACCGTGAGCAGCGCCGACATCGCGTCACGCATCCATGGGCCGCCGCCATGAATCCAAACCGTCGAGAGTTCCTCCAGGCCGCCGGCGTCTCCGCGCTCGCGAGCGTCATCGGCGAGCTCGTGCCGCGGTCGCCGGACGCGAGGTCCCTGCGCCAGGCGTCGACTCAGCTCGCCGGCACTGAAAACCTGGCGTGGCTCGAGGTCGATGACGACGCTCTGCGTCACAATGCGCGAGAGATCGCCCGCATCGCCGACGGCCGGCCGATCCTCGCCGTCGTCAAGAACAACGCCTATGGCCTCGGCGTCGCACGAGTCGGTCCGGTCCTCGATGCCGCGCCCGAGGTGCTCGGGTTCGCCGTCGTGAAACCGGAAGAGGCGCTGACCCTCCGCACCGCAGGGGTGCAGAAGCCGATCCTCTTCATGGGTCGCGCGGACACCGAGACCGGCGTCGCGCTCGCGAGGGCTGGCGTATGGCTGGCCGCGTTCACCGACGACGCTGCCGCGAAGCTCGCGGCCATCGCTCGCGCCACCGGCGCGCCGGTCGGCGTACATCTCTACCTCGACACCGGCATGAGCCGCATGGGCATGCCGTACCATCGCGCGCTGCCGTGGGCAGCGGCACTCGCCCGGGTGCCCGACGTGCGCATCGAAGCCACGTTCACGGAGCTCGCCGAGAGCGATGAGTTCGACGCGGAGCAGATCGCGCGGTTCGAGGCGTTCGCGCGCGACGCGCGCGCGCGCGGGATTCCCGTCGGCCGCCTGCACGCCGCGTCAACACACGCGCTCTTCTTCCGCCCCGGGTGGCGCTTCGATGCCGTCCGTCCGGGCCTCGCGATGTACGGGGCGTATCCGGCCGGCGCCCGCACGCTCGGACGTGCCGAGCTGCGGCCGGCGTTTCGCCTGCGCTCGCGCGTCGTGCGAGTGGAGCAGCTGCGGCAGGGGGACGGCGTGAGCTACGGTCGGAACTACGTCGCCGAGCGGCCGACCTGGATCGCGACATTGGCCGCCGGTCATGCCGATGGATATCCGCGCCGTGCCGTGGAGGGCGGCGAGGTGCTCGTCGGCACTCGCGTGTATCCGGTCATCGGCGCAGTGAGCGCCAGCCACACGATCCTCGAAGTCGGCGAGGAGCCGAGCGTCGCGATCGGCGACGTCGCGACGCTCGTCGGTCCGGGACATCCGGCGATCCATCCGAACGAGCTCGCCGAGCGCGCGGGCATCTCGGTGTACGATGTGCTGATGCACCTCGCGATCGATCTGCCGAAGGTGTGAGCCGCCACCGAGCGCCCTCGAACCTATCCGTCGGCTCGGAGCGCCTCCGCCGGCTCCACGCTGAGCCCGCGTCGTACCGGACCGAGTGACGTGACCAGCGCCACGACTGCCATGACTACCGCGAACGTGGGCAGGAGAATGCCCGACCGGCCTCCCAGCATGTCGCCGCCCGAGATTCTGTCGAGTACCGCCGCCGCGAACCACGAGCGCGACGACCTGCGCCTGTGCGGGCGCCCGGGACCTCCTCACTGTTCGCGGAGTGCCCTCACGGGTTCGGCCTGCCCCGCGCGCCAGGCAGGGATGAAGGCGGCGATCAGACCGACACCCAGCATGGCCGCACCCGCGATCGCGAAGGCGATCGGGTCGATCGCGCGCACGCCGTAAAGGAGCGACGACAGCATGCGCCCGAGTGCCCCCGCCGCGAGGACGCCGATCACCATCCCGGCCACGACGAGCAGCGTGCCGTGTCCCACCACCTGCGCCACGAGGCGGGAGCCCGGGAGTCCGAGCGCGACGCGAATGGCCCACTCGCGCCGGCGGCGCGCCGCGAAGTGCGCGATCACGCCATAGATCCCCACCGCGCCCAGCGTGAGCGCGAGCGCGGTGAGCAGCGAGAGCAGCGACATGACCTGCCGCACCGGACCGACTGCCAAGTCGAGCACACGTCGCATCGTGGTCGTCTCCTGCACCGCGACGCCGGGGGCCACGCGCCCGATCGCGCGCCGCGCGGGCTCGAGCAGCGAAGTCTCGTCGACGCCCGGCGCCGCGCGGAGGACGAACGATTGCGCGTCGTCGACCCACGGCATCTGGGCCACCGCGACGTACCGCACCGGCTCGGCCGCGTCCGTGAGGCGCCGCTCCGCGGCGTTCGCGACCACTCCGATGATGCGCGCGAACCTGCCGCCCGCGTCGCCGCCCACCCGCCGTCCGATCGGATCGATGCCCGGGAAGTACATCGCGGCGAGCGCCTCGTTGATCACGACGACGCGTTCCGCGTCACGACGATCCGATTCGGCGATCGTGCGGCCGTCGCGGAGCACGATCCCGATGCTTTCCAGATAGCCCGGGGTCACGATCCGATATTCCGTCGTCCGTCCTTCCAGCTCGGGACGCCCCTCGAGCGCCAGAGGCAGGTTGTACCCGCCGCCGCGCAGCGGCAGCGTCTGCACGGTGCCCGCGGAGCGAACGCCCGGCAGGTCCGCGAGAGCGGCGGTCAGTTCGGCGATGGTCTGCCGCTGCCGTTCCCTCATCACGACCTCGATCACGGCGATACCGTCGGTGCGCACCCCGGGCTCGACCGCATACAGATTCGAGACGCTGCGCGCGAGGAGCGCCGCGCCGGAGGCGATCAGCACCGCGAGCGCGACCTCGGCGACCACCAGCACGTTCTCCGGGCGTCCGCCCCGTCCCTGGAGCCCGCCCGTCCGCACGCTCCCCAGCACGCCCCGCAGATCTCCGCGCCAGAGCTGCACCGTTGGCACGAGCACGACGAGCAGCGCGGCGCCGACGGCCATCCCGATGGCCGACGCGAACATGCCCCAGTCGGGTGCCGTGGCGTCGCCCCAGGCGCCGAGCGGCAGCGCATGCGCTAGCACGCGGAAGCCCGCCGTCGCGAGGGCCGCACCGAGCACGCCGGCCGCGATCGCGATCAGCGTCGCTTCGACGACGAGCTGCTGCGTCAGCCGCCGTCGGCTCGCGCCGAGGGCCGCGCGCACCGCGAGCTCCGTGGACCGCGAGTCGATCTGTCCGAGCATGAGCGCGCCGACGTTCGCGCACGCCATGAGAAGAATCAACGCCATCGCCCCCAGAGTCGCGAGCAGCGCCGGGCGCATGGCGCCCACCAGGTCCTCGCGGAGCGGCGTGATCCTCGGGTTCGTCGTCTTGTCCCATTGCGCGGGATAGTCGAATCGCTCGCCGAGCATCGCCGCCAGCCGCGCCACCGGGGCGCCCATCGCGTGTACATCGTGCTCCGGCGCAACGCGGCCGACGAGCGTGGAGTTCCAGCTCCGCGACGCCACGCTGAGTGGCGCCGACGTCCAGAGGCGCACGGAGGGGTCCGGAAACCAGAATCCGCGCGGCATCACGCCGACCACCCTGTGCGGCGTCCCGTCGAGCGTCAGGCGTGTCCCGACGATGGACGAGTCGCGGCCCCCCCCCATCTCCCGCCACAGGCCGTCGCTGAGCACTGCCACCGCTCCGCCGCCGGGCACATCGTCGCCGACCTGGAACACGCGACCGAGCATCGGCCGGGCTCCCAGCACGTCGAACAGCTCGGCGGAGGCCGAGAGACCGGGGAGGAGCCGCGCCGGCTCGTCGCCTTCGCGCAGTATCACGTCGCGCGTGCGGTACAGCGCCACTTTCTGGAACCCCGGCGCTCGTCCCCGCAGGTAAAGGAACTCCTCCTCGGTCCAGTCGGTCTTCTTCCAGAACACGCCGACCTCCCGCTCGTGCGCGTAGGGAAGGGCATCGAACAGCACGCCACTCGCGACACGGTACATCGCCGTCGTCCCGCCGACGCCCAGCGCGAGCGTGAGCACCGCCAGGAACGCGTACGCGGGGTGAGTGCGCAGCCGACGCGTGGCGTAGCGGATGTCCTGCAGGATGTCCTCGAGCCATCGCGCGCCCCGAGCGTCCCGTCCTTCCTCCTGGAGCCAGGGCACGTTGCCGAACTCGCGTTTCGCCGCGCGCCTGGCCAGCTCCGCGGAGAGTCCACGCTCCATCAGTCGCGCCGTCGCCCGATCGAGATGCTCCGCCATCTCGTCCTGCATCTCCCGCTCGAGCCGGCGCCGCAGTAGCATCGAGCGAATCCAGAGGCGGGCGCGATCGAACATTCTCCTGAGCTCCTGGCGTCGACCGGGGTCGAGGCGCGACAGCGAGGGGTGTGGGGGGGGACGGGGCGCCGTCAGGTCACGCGGAGGATCGCGGTCGGCGGCCCCGGCGAACGCTCCCAGCTCGCACGCTGCTCGGGCAGGTGCCTGCGTCCGGCAGGTCGTAACCGTTCGTCGGTTCGGCCTGGAGGAGCTGGAGCACGATCAGCTCCAGGGTTCCGGTGAGGAAGGACGCGTTGGTTCGTGGCATCGGCCGATCGTCCACCAGGCAGTCCGGTGGTCAGCCCCAGGATGGGGCCGCACCACTAGACTGTCAAGTGGTAGCGCCGCCCAGGCCGCCGCTCGCCCTGGCCGGCTCCTTCGTCACTCCGGCGACGGCGGCGGCGTGCCCACGCGCATGACGGCGTAGATGTTGTCCTTGTGCTCAGTGCAGTACGGCGTGAAATCCGCCATGAAGGCCGGCCGTCGCTGGCTGACGCGTCGTACGAGCTCATTCCACGCGCTGTGAAACGCCGGCGCGTTCGCGGCCGTGTAGTAGATGACGAAGTTCCACTCGTCGCCCCAGGCATGCGTGAGGACCCCCCAGCCCATGAGCCGATTCTCTCTGACGAGCTCGTCGAGCACGGGATAGAACGCGAGGGCATTGAGCGAATCCAGCCGCGCCGGCGCGTCCAGTGCACACTTGTTGTACGAGACGATGACCACGCCCGGTGAGGCGTCCTGGGAACCAGCGGCCGGCTGCTGCGATGCGGCCTCGGTGTGAGCAACGCTGGATGCCACCAGAACGACACCCAGCAACAGGGAACGTCGCATACGATCCTCCCGGGAAACGGTGGAGTATGGAGGAAGCAGGTCAGAACTCCAGCGATGCGAGGTACGCGTAGTCCCGTCGCACACTCTCCAGTGGCGTGCCCGGATACGTCTCCTGCTCCACGAACAGCAGCTTGTCGTCGATGTCCTCGATGCCGGCCAGCAGACTACGGAAGTCGATCACACCCAGGCCGAGCTCCGTGTCGCTCGTCGCCTCCAGTCGTGGCACATCCTTGATGTGGAAGCTCCAGTAACGGTGGCCGTACCGCTGCAGATACTCGAGGGGATCGCGCCCGGCCATGGCGGTGTTGCCCGTGTCGAGCTGGTGGCGGACGAGGTCGGGCTCGGTGCGCTCGACGAGCAGATCGTAGGGAACGACGCCGTCGATCGGCGTATGATCGTTCGCGTGGTTGTGAAATCCGATGTGCACGCCGCGGCTTCGCGTGCGCTGCCCTGCCTCGTTCAGGCGGTCGGCCCAGCGACGATAGTCGTCGAGGGTTCGCGGCCCCACGATCGGGAGACTCGCGACGATCAGATATCGATGGCCGAGGGTCAGCGCGTCGTCGAGCTGTCGCTCCAGGTCGTCGAGCGCCGAACCGCCGACGTGTGTCGACGGCGCGCGCAGGCCGTTCGCATCCAGCACCTGGCGCAGGCGCGCCGGCGGCATGCCGAAGTTGTCCATCGATCCGAGGAGCTCGACATCCTGGTAGCCGATCGCGGCGATCGCGGCGAGCGTGCCCGCCAGGTCCACTCGGGCGTCGTCGCGAAGGCTGTAGAGCTGCACGCCGACGCTCCGCAGGCGGCGGCTGCCACGACTCTGCGACGCTGTGCGCGACAGACACGCGGGCTGCGCCGCCAGCACGGCGCCACCCATCAGACCGAGAAATGCGCGACGATCCATCGTCACCCTCCCGCCTCTCGAGGAGGCTTCTCTGTGAACTGCCGCCAGGCTCAGCTCAGCGTCGACCTTCGACTCCTTCAGGCATTGTCGGCACACCTGAGTGTCGCGCTCGAGGCCCGGAGACGGCGCTCACCGGACCGTCGGTCCCTTCAGCCGCCCTTCAGAATGTCATGCTACCGGCTGGGCGTCCAGCGCGACCCGGCGCGCGAG
>CAYLPM010000168.1:0-2335 GCA_964385525.1 uncultured Gemmatimonadaceae bacterium | reverse complement strand
GTCGAGCTTCGTCCCATGAGGGGATGCGCGCGATGATGTCGCTTACCACCATGAGGCGTGGTCCCGACCGCGGGGCGGAACGCCGATCCGCAACAAGGAGGAGAGCATGACCGCAACCACCGGTACCCGCATCACCGTCCTGGCCTGCGCGCTCGCAGGCGCCCTCGGGTGCTCGTCGCCCTCGGAACCCATGGAGGAGCTTCCCGTTCTGATGCACATCGCGGCCGGGGAGGCACCGGCCGAGATGCCGACCGGCCTCAACGCGCTCTGCTTCAGCGGCCCGGATGCGCCCACTGTCGCAGCATGCCCCGTCGTCCGCTGGAAGGGTATCACCTACTGGGCGCACAACTACCAGGACAACCGGGCTTCATTCGCGGTCGTCGGCTACGATGCGTCCGGCGGATATGTCGGTGGGATCGAAAGGCCCGGCGCACGATACGTCTGGAACATCACGATCGATGAAGGTGCGCGCACCATCACGATCTTCGGACAGGCGAATCATTCCGTGACGGTGGACTGGTCCGACCTTCCCGACGCGTCCGGCCTTCCCGACGTGTCGTAGTAACACGGCTGAGCACGCCCCGCATGCCCGGCTCGACCGGCACGCCCGCGGGCGGTCCGTACGAGCCGGATGTGCCGGCGCCGTGGCACGAGAACGTCGGCGTCGGCAAGGAGCGCGGCATGATGCACCCGGCCAACGGCAACAGGCACGCGGGTTTCACATTCGCTATGCAGATGCCCGGGCTTTTTGCTTAGCGACTGCCTTCGCGAGTGCCCGCCGGTCGGTGCCCAAGGCAAAGAGCGCTTTCACCTGCAAATCGAGCGATACGCTGGGATCGCCGGCCTCCATCCTGGCGACCCGGGACTGGCTGGAGCCGAGGTGCCTGGCCAGTGTCGCTTGCGTCAGCCGCCGGCGGGTGCGGGCACGACGCAGGGTCTCGCCGAGCGCGAGTTTGAGGTCCACATACTCGGCCTCCTCCGCTGAGAGTCCCAGGAACTCGGTGGCGGAGCCCACGCGCCAGCCCGCCGCCTCCAAGCGCTTCCGCTTGCTCGCTTTCATCCTCGCCATGGTTAGTCGCGAGCGGTTTGTCGGTCGAGCCCATGGTGGAAGCCATGTCGTATATGACATATCCGCAACCCCAGCGCCGACCTCTCCTGCACCGCACTGCCTGACGTGCGTTGCAGCTGGACTCCGGCGTTGAGCGTCATCGATGTCAGGGCGCTTGATCGGGGTAGTGGCTCACCCGAGCGTCGCGAGAGGTGCGTGCGGCCGTCCGCCCGTCCTCTCTTGACAGCTACAGGAGCGCGCCGCATCTTCCCTCGACAGCGACAGGAACCACCCCACCGGAGCCACACGTGCCGCTACGTCCGCAGACCGATGCCCTCCGGGGCTCGCTCGATCTGCTCGTCCTCAAGACCCTCTCCCTCGCGCCGATGCACGGGTGGGGGATCAGCCAGCGCGTCCAGCAGGTCTCCGACGGCGTGCTCGAGGTCAACCAGGGCTCGCTCTATCCGGCGCTGCAGCGGCTCGAGAAGGAGGGGCTGATCACGAGCGAGTGGGGAACGACCGACAACAACCGCCAAGCCCGCTACTACAAAATGACGGCATCCGGCCGGCGCGCGCTCGGCGCGGAGCTCGAGAACTGGCGCCGCTTCGCCGCCGGCCTCGAGGCAGTGCTGCGCACGTCGACCTGACGAAGGAGATTCACCAAATGAGCTGGTTCGATGCCGCGCGCACCCGCGCGCGACTGCTCGTCGCGCGCCGTGCCGCGGAGTCGCGCATGAATGATGAGTTCGCGTTCCACCTCGAGATGGAGACCGCGCGACTGGTCCGCGACGAAGGGCTCGACGTCGACGAAGCGCACCGGCGGGCGTACGCCACCTTCGGCGGCGTCGAACGCCACAAGGAATCCCTGCGCGACGGGCGCGGGCTCGCCTGGCTCGGCGGGCTGACGCTCGACCTCAAGCTCGGCGGCCGGATGCTTGTCAAGTATCCGGGGCTGACGATCGTCGGCGGACTCGCGATGGCGTTCGCCATCTGGGTCGGCGCGGTCGCCTTCGAGATGGTGATGCTGTTCGTCAGTCCCACGCTGCCGCTGCCCGGCGGCGACCGGATCGTGCACCTGCGCAACCACGACGTGCAGGCGAACACCCCGGAGCCGGGCGCGCTGCACGACTTCGGCGTCTGGCGTGAGGCGATGCGGTCCGTGACCGACTTCGGGGCGTGGGAGGACGTCAGCCGCAACCTCGTCGGGCACGACGGCGAGCCCCGCCCGGTACAGGTGGCGGCGATCACCGCGTCGGGGTTCCGCGTCGCCGCGACACCGCCGCTGCT
>CAYLPM010000167.1:0-2909 GCA_964385525.1 uncultured Gemmatimonadaceae bacterium | reverse complement strand
CTCGCGGCTTACACGCTGCGAGCCCGCGGGGCAATAGGGGCCGAGTAACGCGCAAGCGTTCGGGCCCCGCGGTCTCTTGCTACGCCGCACGCTGCCTGCGCCGACCTCGTCGCTCTCTCGCGGAGAAGGTCAGCCGGCTACGTCATTCGGTGAGCGGCCTCGCATCGGGGCGCGTGATCATCCTCGCGACCGCCGGCGACCGGAGCGCGAGCACGTTCGTAACCGTCGTCGCCAGGTGAGCGCGAGCGACGGTCGCCGTCATCGCACCACCCAGTCGGTCGCGACCTCGGAGTTCCCCCAGAGAATCCGCAGCTCGCCCCGTGCCTGCCCATCGCCGGTCGACGGGATGAGCCACATCGTCAGGCTCTCGACGGGCGTCGACAGCGCACGCCGGCGGAGGGGGATGCGCGCGACATCGTTCGCGGCGTCGTACTCGGTCGGTTCCTGGCCGGCGTCGCGCTGGAGGATCAACGTCCAGGTCGTGCGCGTCGGCAGGGTGTAGACGAAGTATGTGCCGCGCGCGACCTCGACGCCGCCGAGCAGGAGATCGACGCCGGTGGTCAACGTGGTGGCCGTGTTCGCGCCGGTGCGCCATGGGACGTCGTACGGCACGAGACTCTCGGTGTGCAGCGCGCGGCCGCGCAGATGCGGCTGCCCGTAGTCCAGCGCGATCGTCGCCCGCTCGCCCCGTTGGGCCCCTGGTGTCGGCCGAGGTGCGAGCGTGACTTCGGTTCTGCCACGGCCACTCGGTGCGATCTCGTACGTGGCCTGTGCGTGGAGGATCGGTGCGGCGGTGAAGCCGAGGGCTAGCGGCAGGACGAGTGCGTGCAGTCGCATGAGGCCGGGGTCTTGGGTAGTTGGAGGTCGTCCGCGGTGAGGGACTCCGGAGAAAGATACCCCTCGGGCCCGCACGCTGTCGGCGCCGATCGACCCTCGCGTGCGCGGCCGTGGGCGGTATCTTCGGCGGAGTGCGGCCGCACATTCGCTGTTCGGCTTTCGGGCACCCCCACCTCCTTCCCGAGCACCCTCAATGCGTCCGTCGAGATTCTCGCGCGCGAGCCGGAGTCCTGAAGCGATCCAGTACCGAGATCCCTCGCTGGCGCTCGGGATGACGGCAACAGCGCAGGGAAGGACCGCACTGTTGATCGCTGGTCTGCTCGCCACCTCCGCGTGCGCGGGCCTCGACGCGTCGGCGGAGGGGGAGCAGATCGACGTCACCGTCACCGAGGGCACGTCGATGGCGGTGGCGGTCTCGCCCGACGGGCAGACGCTGGCGATCGATCTTCAAGGGTCGATCTGGACGCTCCCGGCGAGTGGCGGAACGGCTCGGCGGATCACCGACGAATTCAACGATGCGCGGCAGCCCGCGTGGTCGCCGGATGGGTCGCTGATCGCGTTCCAGGGATATCGCGACGGGGGGTACGACATCTGGGTCGTCGCGCCGGACGGGAGCGGGCAGCGCGCGCTGACGTCGGGACGGTTCGACGACCGCGAGCCCGCGTGGTCGCACGACGGGGCGCGCGTAGCGTTCTCGTCGGACCGCGAAGGGGCCAGCGGCAACTACGATATCTGGACGGTCGACGTACGCGACGGATCGGTCGCGCGCGTGACGACCGATGCCGCCAACGACTGGATGCCGACGTGGGCGCCCGGCGACTCGGCGATCGCGTTCGTCTCGCAGCGCGAGGAGGAGCAGTCGCTGTGGGTCGCGTCGCTCGCGAGCGGCGCGAAGCGTCGCGTGAGTGGCGCGCCGGCTCGCGCGGACGCTCCGTCGTGGGGGCCGGGTGGCGAGATCGTCTACCACATCGCGCAGGGGAATCAGGGGAGCCGGCTCGAGCTCGGGGGGCGATCGCTCACCGGCGATGAGAACGTGTTTCCGTTTCGCGCGTCGTGGGCGTCGCCGACGGAGATCTACTACACGGCGGACGGCGTCATCCGGAAGCGCTCGATCGCGGACGGTAGCGCGGAGACGGTCGAGATGTCGGCGACGTTCGGGGTGACACCGGCGCGATACGCGCGGCGCGTGCGCGACCTGGATTCGCGCGAGCCGAGACGCGTGAAGGGGATCGTGGCTCCGCGGATCTCTCCCGATGGGGAGCGGGTCGCCTTCGCGGCGATCGGCGACATCTGGGTGATGCGCATCGGGGAGACGCCGAGGAAGGTGACGGACGACCGCTTCCTCGATGCGGAGCCGGCGTGGTCGCCGGACGGAAACCGGATCGCATATTCCTCGGACCGCGGCGGCGAACTGCTCGATCTGTGGATCCATGACGTGCGCACGGGCGAGTCGCGTCAGCTCACGACGCTGCCGACGTCGGCGATGGGATCGGCGTGGTCGCCCGATGGATCGCGCATCGCGTTCCTGGATGTCGATGCGATCTGGCGGCGCGCGAGCGTGTCGGTGGTGGACGTCGCGACGGGCGCGGTGACGAAGATCAAGCCGTCGAGCTTCGGGCCGGGGACGCCGACATGGTCGGCCGATGGAGAGCGGGTCGCGATCGCGGCGGTGGTGCCGTACTCGTCGCGATTCCGCGAGGGCACGAATCAGGTGCTGGTCGTGAACGCCGCGAACCCGGGCACTTCCGGCGGTGTCGCAGACAATTCCGCTGTCGTCGGGAGCAGTTCCGGCGGCGTCGCGGGCAGTTCTGCTGTCGTCGGGAGCAGTCCCGGTGGCGTCGCGAGCAATTCTGGTGGCGTCGCGAGCAATTCCCGTGGCGTCGCGAGCAATTCCGGTGGCGTCGCGAGCAATTCCGCCGTCATCCCGGGCATCAGCGAGGGATCTCAGCGCCAGGACGACCGAGAGCGCTACTTCACGCCCCTCGAAGGCAGGTCGATCGACTCCCGCGTCGGTGCCGGTCCGGTCTGGTCGCCGGACGGCACGAAGATGCTCGTCGTCAACGATGGCGTGC
>CAYLPM010000166.1:0-3744 GCA_964385525.1 uncultured Gemmatimonadaceae bacterium | reverse complement strand
GCCCCCGGACGGCGAGGAGGAGGCCGTTGGACTCGAAGGTCACCGTCCCCTCCGTGCCGTAGATGCTCGAGAGGCGCAGCCCCTTCAGCGGGGAGCCGATCTCCCAGGAGTAATAGAGGGTGCCCACCGCGCCCCCGGCGTACTCGAGCACCACCAGCATGCTCTTCTCCATCCCGTCGCCGCCGCCCGGCCGGAAGCCGCTCGCGCGGGTGGCGGTGAGGCCGAGGTTGGCCATGAAGTCGATCCAGTGGATGCCGCCTTCGAACATCGCGCCGCCGCCGGTGCGTCGCGCGTCCGCGCGCCAGTCCGCGACGCGCTGCTGCTTGAGCGCGTTGACGGACACCAGCCGGACCTCGCCGACATCACCCCCGGCGATGGCGCTGCGCAGTGCCATCGCCACGGGCTTGTAGAAGTAGTTCTCGGCCACCATCACGCGGCGAGCCGCTGCATCGCGCGCGCGCCGCACGGCATCGAACTCTTCGAGCGCGAGAAACGGCGGCTTCTCGACGACGACGTGCTTCCCCGCGGCGAGCGCGCTCAGGGTGAGCTCGCGGTGCGACTCCGGCGGCGTCGCGATCACCACGGCCTGCACCGTCGGATCGTCGAACGCCTCCTCGTACGATCCGAAGGCCCCCGCCCCACCGAGGCTGCGCGCGAAGTCCTCCGCGCGCGCGCGCGACCGACTTGCGTAGAAGCGCACGACGTCGGGGACGCGGCTCAGGACCCTGGAATGCAGTCGCGTGACGCCGCCGCAGCCGATGAACGCGAGGCGGAGGGGTGGGGTCCCGGCGCTCACGCGATCCCCCTCTCGGCCATGAGACAGCCGGCGCGCAGCGCGATCGCCGCGATGGTCAGGCTCGGGTTCACGCCGGCGGCCGTCGGGAACGCGCTGCCGTCCGTGACCAGGAGATTGTCCAGCCCGCGATACCTGCACGACGGGTCGAGGGGAGCAGTGAGGGGATCGTCGCCCAGGCGAACCGTGCCGATCGCGTGCGAGAACGTCGACACCTTCCACGCGAACGTGGCGCTCGCGCCCGCGCGACGCAGGATGCGCTTGGCCTGGCGCACGAGAAACCTGCGTGCCGCGAGATCACGCGGCGAATACCGATGCTCGACGATCAGTTCGGGAAGGCCGAATCGATCGACGCCGCCGGCGCCGAGGTACACGTGATTGTGGCGGCGCGGCTGATCTTCCGCGACCACCAGCATGCCGGTGAGGTACCGGGTCAGTGGTCCGAGCTTCCGCGCGAGAAGCTCTGGCAGCACGTGCTGGAGCAGCCCCGGCGCCGGCGCCATGATCTGCTGGAGATTGCCCAGCTTCCCGGCCGGCGCCCCGCGCGCATCCGCGCCAAGATAGAAGTCGTGGATGGCGATCTGCTTGTGGTGCTCGTTGGCGGGGTTCGGCGGGCTCGCGAAGATGCCGTACGTCATCGCGTTGCAGTGCCGCATCAGGTAGCGGCCGACCGCATCGCCCGCCGGGTTGACGCGCGCCAGATCGGACGCGAGGAGCAGGTGCGGCGTCGCGAGCGCGCCGGCGGCGAGCACGTAGGATCGCGCCCGAAGGGTCAGCAGCGCGCCCGTACCCTTGTCTACGCACGTCACCGACGTCACCCGACCTCGCTCGGCGTTCAGCCGCACGGCGACCGTCTCGGGAAGCAGGTGCATGCCCTCGCGCAGAAGCGATGGGATGACCCGCGTCGCGAGATCACCCTTGGCACCCACCGCGCAGGCGTACGCATCACACGTCGTGCACCGCGCGCACGTCGCGCCGTGATCCGCCTCGTGATTGATCGCGAGCGGGATCCGGAACGGCCGCATGCCGAGGGAGCGCGCCGCGTCGGCGATGCGCCGGGCGGCACCGGAGAGCGCGAAAGGCGACGCGGGATACGGGCCGCTGCGCGGCGGTGCGGTCGGATCGTCCCCGGCCTCGCCGGCGACGTGCAACAGCGATTCCGCCTCCGCGTAGAAGGGCTCGAGATCGGCATACCGGAACGGCCACTCGGCGCCGGACCCGGCGACGATCTCCTCGTGCGGAACGAAGTCCTCTTCACGAAAGCGAAAGGCGGCACCGCCGAAGAACACGGAGGCGCCGCCGACGCACGTGCACAGCCGCTGCGTGGAAACCCGGCTGGCCGGGACGACCCGAAAGGCCGTGTCGGGCGCATAATGCGGCGTGTGGATGAACGCGCCCTCGCGCTCCCAGTTGTGCGGCCCCCGCTCGACCCAGCTGCCGCGCTCGACCATCAGCACCCGCCAGCCAGCGTTGACCAGCGGGACGGCCGCCATCGCACCACCGAAGCCACTGCCGATTATGATGGCGTCGTATTCGGTGAATGTGGTGGCGCCTGGAGGCGAATCGATCAACGGAGGGAACCCTGCGGACATGAAGCGGCGGGCCGGCGGCCCGAGGGGGAGGGGAGCGCGAGAGAAAGCTAACGCGGCGGCGGCGGCAGCGCCTCGGGCGACGTCGCGGGCGGGATGGGTCGCGGGTCGGATGCATACTCTCGACGTGACCGCTGGCCGGAACGCCTCACGGACCCGATATTGCCAGGTCCGCGCGAGGCCCCGCACCGAGGCGTGCAACCATGGAACGTTCCATCCTGTTTGCCGGCACCGCCAACTCGCCACTCGCGCACGCCGTCGCGCGCGAGCTCGGCGTCGCGCTGGGCGCGAGCGCCGTGGAGCGATTCCCCGACGGCGAGATCTCCGTTCGCATCGGTGAATCGGTACGAGGCTGCGAGGTCTTCATCTTCCAGCCCACCGCGCCTCCCGTCAGTGACCATCTCGTGGAGTTGCTGGTGTTCGCGGATGCGTGCCGCCGCGCCGCCGCCGCGCGCATCGTCGCGATAGTCCCCTACTTCGGCTACGCGCGCTCGGATCGACGCAAGGGAGAGCGGACACCGGTGACCGCGAGCCTCGTCGCGGCGCTCATGGAAGCATCCGGCATCGACCACGTCGTCACGCTCGACGCCCACTCGGCCCAGGTCGAGGGGTTCTTCCGCATTCCGATCGACAATCTCACGGCCGTCCCGATCCTGTGCGAGTTCCTGCGCGAACGGATCTCGCCGGATGCGGTCGTGGTCTCACCGGATCTCGGCGCGGTTCGTATGGCGACCGAGTACGGCCGCCGGCTCGGCCTGCCGATCGCCGTCTGCCACAAGGAGCGCGTGAGCGGCGCCGAGGTGAAGATCTCGCAGATCGTCGGCGACGTACGCGGACGCGCCTGTGTGATCATCGATGACATGATTACGACGGGCGGGACGATCGCGGAGTGCGTGGGTGCGCTTCGCTCCGCCGGTGCACAGCCCGAGGTCACCGTGGCGGCGACGCACGCCATCCTGGTGGAGGGTGCGCGCGAGAGGCTGGTCGGCGCGGGCGTGCACGAGCTCGTCGTGACCGACACGGTGGTCGAGCGAGAAGGCGGCGCGCCTGCGCTACGCATCGTCTCCGCGGCACCGCCGATCGCGGACGTGGTGCGGCGCGTGATGACGGATGCATCCTTGCACGCCCTCAGCTCGCTGGCGTATTCCTGACGACGAGCGCTCGGCCCGTCGAGGTCGTGATCACAATCCGGAGGGATGCGGCGACAGCCACTCCGCATATCTGGATCGAAACTCATCCCGCTCCTCCGCCGACGCCGCGAAGAGGTCCGCGCCGCCGTCGTACGGTGCGTATACCCGGCCCGTGTCGGTCGCGACCACGAGCAGCGGGCCCACGATGTCCTCGGCGACATCGGCGAGGACA
>CAYLPM010000165.1:0-5633 GCA_964385525.1 uncultured Gemmatimonadaceae bacterium | reverse complement strand
GCTTGTCGTGGCCAGCGTGCTCGTCGTGGCCGGCGTGCTGGTCGTGGCCGGCGTGCTGGTCGTGGCCGGCGTGCTCGTCGTGGCCGGCGTGCTCGTCGTGGCCGGCGTGCTCGTCGTGGCCAGCGTGCTCGTCGTGGCTATGCGAG
The DNA here is from genome assembly GCA_964385525.1 of uncultured Gemmatimonadaceae bacterium. GTDB lineage: Bacteria > Gemmatimonadota > Gemmatimonadetes > Gemmatimonadales > Gemmatimonadaceae > DATKCV01. The sequence goes on along the minus strand of CAYLPM010000165.1, from coordinate 5,487 downwards.
TGATCGGGCGCGGGCATCGGCCTCAGCGACTGTGCTTGTACATCATGTCCACGAGCTCGTCGTACATCGCCTCGGCCTCGGTCTCGCTCGAGCGGATGGCGCTCGTCGCGCAATGCTTGAGATGGTTGCGCATGAGCTCACGGCCCACGGACCGCAGCGCCTCGTGCACCGAGGAGATCTGCGTCATGATGTCGGCGCAGTAGCGGTCCTCCTCCACCATCTTCTGGAGCCCGCGCACCTGTCCCTCGATTCGCCGCAGCCGCTTCAGATTGGGATCCTTGATGTCGGCGTCGACGGCCGTCGCCTTGCGCCCGCCGACGTCCTCGTGCGCGGCGCAGCCGCAGCCCCCCCCGGGGGAGACGGCCAGCGTCAGCGGCGCGCGCTTCGTCTTCGTCGCCATGTGATCATGTCCGGTGTGAGTGGTGAAAGCGACGCGCGGTCTACGCGAACCTCGCGCGACGCAACCGCAGGCTGTTGGTCACGACGCTGACCGAGCTGAACGCCATCGCGCCGCTCGCCAGGATCGGGCTCAGGAGCAGCCCCGTCATCGGATACAGCACGCCGGCGGCGATCGGAATCCCGATCACGTTGTAGATGAAGGCCCAGAAGAGGTTCTGCTTCATGGTGCGCATCGTTCGGCGCGACAGCGCGATCGCCTGCGCCGCGCTCCGCAGGTCGCCGCGCATCAGGACCACGTCCGCCGCCTCGGCCGCGATGTCGGTCCCGGTGCCGATCGCCATGCCGACGTCGGCCTGCGCCAGCGCCGGAGCATCGTTGATCCCGTCCCCCACCATCGCGACGACCTTCCCTTGGCCCTGCAGGCGCTTGATCTCGGCGACCTTGCCGTCGGGGAGCACCTCGGCCACGACGCGGTCGATCCGCGCCTGCCGGGCGATCGCCTCCGCCGTGCGACGATTGTCGCCAGTGAGCATGACGACCTCGAGCCCCATCTCGTGCAGCCGAGCGATCGCCTCGCGCGACGTCTCCCTGATCGGATCGGCCACCGCGAGCAACCCGGCGAGCACGCCATCCGCCGCCACGTAGATCGGCGTCTTCCCGTCTTCCGCGAGCCGCCCGGCGGCCGACCGCACCCGTGCAATGTCGATCGCCCTGTCGGCCATCAACGCCTCGTTGCCGACCGCAAGCGCGACGCCGTCCACGACGCCCACCGCCCCGCGACCCGTAATCGACTCGAATGCCTCGGGCGCGACGAGTGCCAGCTCGTGCTCCTTCGCGTAGCGCACGATCGCGTCGGCGAGTGGATGCTCGCTGGATGATTCGAGCGATGCCACCAGGCGGAGCAGATCCTCGCGAGCGAACGTCGTCGAGGCACGGACCACATCGGTGACCGTCGGACGTCCCTCGGTCACGGTGCCGGTCTTGTCGAGCACCACCGTCCGGATGTCGCCGGCGCGCTGGAGCGCCTCGCCGCCCTTGATCAGGATGCCCAACTCGGCGCCCTTGCCGGTCGAGACCATGACGGCCGTCGGCACGGCGAGTCCCATCGCGCACGGGCAGGCAATGATGAGAACCGCGACCGCCACCGCGAACGCGCGCACCGCCGGCGCGGCGTCCGCGGCGATGAACCAGACGACGAACGTCGCGATCGCGATCGAGAGCACGATCGGCACGAAGATGCCGCTGATCCGGTCGGCGAGCCGCTGGATCGGCGCGCGCGAGCCCTGCGCATCGCGCATGAGCTTCACTATCTGCGCGAGCACGCTGTCCGCGCCGATGGTGGTGGCCCGGACCCGGAAGGCCCCGGTCCGGTTCATGGTGCCACCGATCACGCGGCTCCCGGCCGTCTTGCTCACCGCCAGCGACTCGCCGGTGAGCATGCTCTCGTCGACCGCGCTCTCGCCGGAGATCACGTCGCCGTCCACGGGCACGCGCTCGCCCGGGCGCACGATGACCGTCTCGCCGCTCGCTACGGTCTCGACGGGAACGTCGATCTCGCTTCCGTCCCGGACCACGCGCGCCATCTTCGGCTGCAAGTCGACGAGCGATCGCAGGGCGGCGGACGTCTGCTTCCTGGCCCGGGCCTCGAAGGCGTTCCCGGTCAGAATGAGCGCGATGATGATGATCACGGCCTCGTAGTACACGTCGGGCGCCACGCCGCGGGCGATGAAGAAGCCCGGGGCGACGGTCGCGAGCACCGAATAGAGAAAGGCGGCGCCCGTGCCGACCGCGACGAGCGTGTTCATGTCCGCCGCGTGGTGGCGGAAGGCTGCCCACGCCCGCGTGTAGAAGTGCCGTCCCGCCCAGACCATCACGACGAGCGTGAGGGCGAGCAGGCCGTACGAGAGTGCGGGCGCCGGGATCGCGTAGAGCCACGGGGCCACCGCGCGGAGCAATGGTGTCAGGGACTCCATCGCCCACCGCATGAACGGATCGGCGACGGGCCCACGCGCCGCGTGCGCTCCACCCGCCATCAGCGGCATCGAGACGACCATGGCGATGACACCGGCGACCCCGCTCACGATGGCCCGGCGGCGGAGTGACGCGAACTCCTGATCCTGCGCACGCTCCCGCGCCTCCTGTTCCTCGAACGCGGTCTGGTCCGGCGAGGCGAGCTCCGCTCCGTAGCCGGTCTCGCGGATCGCGTCGACGAGCCGATCGGGCGCGATCGCCGACGGGTCGTACGTGATGGTCGCACTCTTCATCATGAGATTGACCGTCGCGTCGGACACGCCGGGCTGCTTCTGAAGCGTGCGCTGCACGCGCGATTGGCAGGCGGCGCACGTCATGCCGGAGACCGGGATGCGGATCGTCTCGTGGGTGGAGATCGTGCCCGCACCGTGCCTGGCACGGTCGCGCTCCCGGTCAGTCCTGGGAAGTGTCGTCGCCATTGTCCCCCCCGTCGTCCGCACCCGGCGCATCGACACTCGTGGATGCGGCCGCCGGACGCGTCGTCGCCCGCGCGGCGAGAAAGAAGTACCAGTTCACCCAGGCGATCGCGGTGATGCCGCCGATCGCGACCAGCCACTCGGTGGCGCTCACCGCGAGGTCGCGGTGACCAGGTAGCCTTCGTCGGCGACGGCCTGGCTGATGCGCTCCTCGGACGTGGCCGAAGGATCGTAGGCGACGGTTGCCTCGCCGATCTTCACCTGCTCGACGTTCACTCCCTCGAGCTCCTTCAGCGCCTTCGTGACGTGGCTGACGCAGTGCGCGCAGGTCATGCCGTCGATCGTCATCGTCATGCGGTCCATGGTGCGCTCCTCGCGAGGCGGGCTCGCGGCGGTCGAGTTCGTTCGTCGGGGGCGGGCCATACCCCACCTGGGTATCAGGATACTATACCCCCCTCCCGTATGTCAAGCATCGGCTGGCATCGTCGCGACCCGACGCGACGGATCGGGGGGAAGAGACGAGCCCGCTTCAGGACGAGGCGAGCTCGCGGAGCGCCGCGAGGTCGCGGACGACGTAACGGCCCCGCCCTGCCGAGGCGATGACCCCGATCTCGCGCAGCCGCGCCAGGCCGCGGACGACGACCTCACGCACCGTTCCCACCTCCTCCGCGAGATCGCGCTGCGTCATGCCGAGCGTGAACTGGTCGGTGCGAGCGGATTCCACGCGCGTCAGCAGGTACGCGGCCAGCCGCGCGGGAATCGCCTGCGTCGACGCGCGGTCCAAACGCTCCACCAGTTCGCGGACGCGCCCCGACAGCCGTCGCAGGAAGAGCCAGGCGACCGCGGGGTCGTCGCGCATGATCGCGCGTAGCGCTTCCCGGTTCAGGATCAGACAGCGGGTCGGCTCGATCGCCACGGCGGTCGCGGGAACCAATCCTTCCTCGAAGAACGGGAGCTCGGCGAGCGTGCCGCCCGGCCCCTCGGTGTGCACGACGTATTGCCGCCCATCGCGAGCGCGGATGACGCGGACGTGACCGGACACCACGACGTAGATCCCCGCGGGCTGCGTTCCGGCACGGAACAGGGTGTCGCCCGCGACGTACGCGCGCTCGACGGAGGCGTCGATCAGCTTCCGGCGCGTGGCGGCCGAAAGGCCGGCGAAGAGCGGAAGGGTGTCGAGGGTGGCGAGGTTCGGCACGGACGCGGAGTTAGAGGCTGGTCGAAGCAAAGTGACTTTGGTCCCTGTGCCGGGGCCGGGGCCGAGATAGCTTTATCGAGCGTGCTACGCGCAACAATACACGACACGACAGGGGGCAGTATGCGGCGGTATCGGTCAGCAGGCCTCATCGCGCTGGTTGGTGTGTCACTCGCGGGTGCACCGGCCTTCGCGCAGCAGCATGGCGAGCGGATGGGTGCCGGCATGATGGGGATGGGCCACGATTCGGCGACGGCGGCGCAAATGATCGTGATTCACGAGCTGGTCGTCAATCACGACCGGATCAAGCGCACGGTCACGAATCTGCCCGACGGGATCCGCACGATCACCGAGTCCGACGATCCGCGCGTGGCCCAGCTCATCCAGCAGCACGTCGCGAGCATGATCGGCCGCGTCCAGCACGGCGACGACCCGAGCTTGCCGATGTCTTCGGCGGCCGCCCATGCGGTCTTTCAGAACCATGAGAGAATCCGCACGACCACGCAGGCCACTGCCACCGGCATCGTCGTCGAGCAGACGTCGAGCGATTCGCTCGTGGTCGCGGCATTGCAGCAGCATGCGGCGGAGGTGAACGATCTCGTCCAGGGAGGCATGGCCGCGATGCACGCCGCGATGATGAAGAATGCCGGCGGCATGATGCAGCACATGCGGGCCGACACTACCGCCGACGAGCATGCAGGACACGCCGGACATGCCGACAGCGCGTTCGCCGAACTGCAGGAGCGGGGCAGGAGCGCGATGGGCGTCGACCAGTATACGTCGACGCACCAGTTCGATGCGCTGCCCGATGGTGGCCGCATCGAGCTCCAGCGCGATGTCGATGACAGCGCGGGCGTCGCGCAGATCCGGCGGCATCTTCAGGAGATCGCCCGGGCGTTCGCGTCAGGCGACTTCAGCACCCCGGGAGTAGTTCACGCCCAGGAGGTCCCGGGCACGAGCGTAATGACGGCCAGGCGCGCCGCGATCACTTACACGTATCGCGAGCTCCCGCGGGGCGGTGAGGTGCGAATCGTCACCAGGGACCCGGACGCGGTCGCGGCAATTCACGACTTCCTCGCGTTTCAGCGGCAGGATCACCGCGTGCCGTGAGGTCGCCCGCCTCCCGCGCGCGACTGGACGTCACGCGCGAGGCGGCCGGCGGGGACGGGGACGGGGACGGGGACGGGGACGAGAACGACGACGAGGACGAGGACGAGGACGACGAGGAGGAGGACGAGAACGACGAGGAGGACGACGGCGGCGGCGCAGCCGTCTCGCGCATCATCCTCTGCATGGACTCGCGCTGCTCGGCGGGCATCGCCTCCATCATCTCCTGCATCAGGCGCCGCCACGCCGTGTCCGCCAGCAGGCGCCGCCGGATGAGCGTGTCGGCCATCCGGCGCCGGTGCATCTCCATCATCGTCGCCATCATCGTCGAGTCCGCCG
>CAYLPM010000164.1:0-4186 GCA_964385525.1 uncultured Gemmatimonadaceae bacterium | reverse complement strand
ACTCGGTCTGCATCGCGATCCTCCTCGAGCTCGGGTCTGGACGGGCGACTGGATGGGCGCCGTCGAGCGATCGGTGGTCGTCCGAACGCGGTCGGCCGTCGAGGGGACTCGCAGCTCCGCGTCGCGCCGCCGCTGGTGCCGACAGATATCGCGCTTCGGAGACGGTCGCAAGGCCGCGCGTGCCCGCACGCGCCGGAGATGACCGAGGCGCCCTGGGCCGCCCGCGGTTTCAGGCAGTCGACCTGTGTTGCAGCAGTGCATCACTGCTTGACGTGGACTCGTCCCGTGCGCCATATCACAGACGCCCGCCCGACGCCGGCCGGGCTCTCGCCGATGCGGTCAGCCAAGGACAGACGATCGCGGCCGAACCCGCCCACCGCGCAACGTCGGCCGATGCGCCGGCGAGCATCGCACGGAGCACCCCTCGCCCCATCCCCTCCCGGAGGTTTGTCGCATGCAGCTCACTCACCCAAGAGTTCTGTTCCTCACACTCGCCGCGCTGACAGTGAGTGCGTGCAACGACGCGCCGATCGCCGGTCCCGGTCCGCTCATGGACGGGGCCCGGTTCTCATCGGATGCACAGGCCGGAGCGACATCGGACTTCGTCATCCTCGCCAACGGCGCGCTCAGTTCGCGGCTCGCGGAATCGGTGGCGGCCGCCGGCGGGGAGTTGACGGCGGTCCATCCACAGATTGGCGTCGCCCTCGCGCGGTCGAACAATCCGGAGTTCGCGATGCGCGTCGGCGGTCTGTCCGGCATTCAGGCGGTCGTGCCCGATATGATGGTCGCGTGGACGGATCCGAACATCCGCGTGGAGGAGCTGGAGACATCGGGATCCACGCCCGCGGAAGCGGTCGCCAGCATCGGCGATGCCGAAAGTTTCTTCCCCCTGCAGTGGAGCGCACCGGCGATTTCGCTGCCAGAGGCCTGGAATGCCGGAGCGCGTGGAGCGGGTGTGCGCATAGCGATCCTGGATGGCGGGATTTACCATGCGCACGCGGACATCGCACCGAATCTCGATGTCGCAGCGTCGGCCTCGATGGTCCCGGGGCAGCCGTTCAATGCGGATGTCGGCACGTTCTGGCACGGAACCCACGTGGCAGGGATCGCGGCCGGAGCGGCAAACGGGATCGGAACGGTGGGCGTCGCTCCCGAGGCGACCATCGTCGGCGTGAAGGTGCTGCACAGCGGAAGCGGCCAGTTCGGGTGGATCATCAACGGCATCATGTACGCGGGGACGCCTCAGGCACAGGGCGGCGCGGGCGCGGACGTGATCAACATGAGTCTGCGCGGCGCCTTCTTCCTTCAGGGCTCGGGTGCCGCACATCTCCAGAACGCGATCTCGCGGGCGACGACGTACGCGACGCAGCAGGGGGTGACCGTGATCGCCGCGGCGGGGAACGACTTTCTCGACCTCGATCACACCGCCAACGTGCTGATCGTGCCCGCGCAGTCCGCGAACGTGGTCACCGTCTCGGCGACCTCGCCGGTCGGGTGGGCGCTGAATCCCTCGACGGCGGACGTCGATCTCCCGGCGAGCTATACGAACTTCGGACGGTCGGCGATCGACCTCGCCGCGCCCGGCGGAGATTTCGCGTATCCGGGTAACGAGACGTGCAACGTCGCCGGAATCGTGGTGCCCTGCTGGGTCTTCGACGGCGTGATGGCGGCGTGCCGGGGCCAGCCAGCGAGCACCACGACGTTCTGCTGGGCGAACGGGACCAGCATGGCCGCGCCGCACGTCGCCGGCGTCGCCGCGCTGATCATCGAGAAGAACGGCGGACCGATGAATCCTGCGCACGTGCTGGCCAAGCTGCGCGCGTCGGTCGATGACCTGGGCCAACCGGGGCAGGATCCCTATTACGGTCGCGGGCGCCTCAACGCCTTGCGCGCGATCCAGTAGCAGCCTGATCGCAGCAGGCCGATAGCCGTGCATTCGAGCGAACTGAGCGGGTGGCCATCGCGGTCACCCGCTCCTTTCGTTTCGGGGCCGTTGGTCCGTGACCTGCGAGCAAACGGGGGAGTCCTCATCCGAGCACCGCGGCTCTCGCGGATGCGACCCATTACATCTCGTCGCGAGTCCAAGGATCACGCCCCAGTGACGTACTCAGCGCACGTTTTGACTCGGACATTCGCCGCCGGTGAGCCCGGGCTGGCCATCGCTCTGGGAGGGCTCGTCCTGATGCTGGCAACGATGCCGCTTTCGACCGCCGCCGCGCAGGCACAGCGGCCACCCGTGACGAGGCAGGCACCCGACACCGCGCGAGCTGCTGACCCCGCGCGAACGGCCGATACATCGCGCATCACCGACACGTCGCGCATCACCGACACGTCGCGCATCGCCGACACGTCGCGCATCGCCGACCCATCGCGCGCCACCGACACCACCCGCACGGCCGACACATCACGAACGGCCCCGTCGACGCGGCCCGCCGACTCGCTCCTGCGCGCCGTCGAGTCCACCACGGTCGGGGTCGATTCGTCAGCCGCGGGCGCGCCGGATCCGCTCTGGCCCGTGCGCGGTCCAGAGCCGCTGCCCGGCGCGGTGCTGCCGCACAAGCGGATCGTCGCCTATTACGGCAACCCGCTCTCGACGCGCATGGGAATTCTGGGCGAAGTGCCGCCCGACTCGATGCTGAAGCGGCTCGATGCCGAGGTCGCGGCATGGGAGGCGGCGGATCCCTCGACGCCGGTCCAGCCGGCGTTGCATCTCGTGACCATCGTCGCGCAGGCCGAGCCCGGCCCAAGCGGCAAGTACCGGCTGCTGATGCGCGACTCGCTCATCGAGCGCGTGGCGTCGTGGGCGGAGCGCCGCGGCGCCATCGTCTTCCTCGATGTGCAGGTCGGCAAGAGCACGCTCCAGGACGAACTGCCGCGCATCGCGGAGTTCCTGAAGCGCCCGCACTTCAATCTCGCGATCGACCCCGAGTTCATGATGAAGGACGGGTCGCCGCCCGGGAAGCGACTCGGCCACGCCACCGCCGAGGACATCAACTACGCGGTGCGTTTCCTCGCTGAATTGGTGGAAGAGCACGATCTTCCGCCCAAGGTGCTCGTGATCCACCGCTTCACGGATGGCATGCTGCGGAACCCCGAGGCCATCGAGCTCGACCCGCGCGTGCAGATCGTGATCCACATGGACGGCTGGGGGCCGCCGCGGCTCAAGCGCGACAGCTACCGCGAGTTCGTCTACGAGCAGCCGGTGCAGTTCACGGGCTTCAAGGTGTTCTACAAGAACGACACGCGCCGTGGGGATCCGGTCATGACCCCGGCGGAGATTCTGACCCTGTTCCCGCGGCCGCTGTACATCCAGTACCAGTAGGACGGTATCACCTACCAGCAGGACGCGATCACGGACAGGTCAGATCCCTCGGGACCGTGCCTGTCCGGATCCCTGCGAAAGGCGGCGTTCGAGAAGGAACGACGGAGGCACTGGACGAAAAACGGCCGGGATGCTTCGCCTCGTCGGTGGAAGCATTCCGGTCGTTCGTCGCGCGGGCTGAACCGTTTGCCCTCTTGCCGTTGGGCCGCTGGTCAGTGCCCCCGATGCTCGACCTGTCCTCGGATCTCGCCGCCGGGGAAGTCGCCGGGACCGGTGTTCGTCGGATCGACGCCATCGTTCGTGTGTACGTTCACGTAGGCGCCGCCCGACGTGAGTTGCGCGATCAACGCGCTGAGCGGCTGGCCAGCGAGCGCGCCCGTCAGGTCGGCCGCGGTGATCGTGCCCGTGGCGATGACGCCGTCGATCCGCCCGCCGCCAAGGGGCAAGGTCACGCCGGGAGTCGTGGACGGATACAGCCACACCACGACGCCGCCGTTGCTGCCCGCGGGCGCGAGATGGATGTGCGCCATGAACGCGTTCTCGATGTTCGCGGCGATCAGCTTGTAATCCAGCGACATGCCGTCGGCGCTGAGCTGGAATGTCGCGTTCCCGCGCGCGCGTGTCTCCCGGGCGGGGACTTCCTCGTCTCCGGAAAGCGGTGTGCCGAAGTTGCCACCGTTCGCCATCGCGGACGCACCGGCGCCGTGGAGGAACAGCGGGACCTCGAGCGGACCCGTCGGATCCGGCGCGCCGTCGGCGCAGGCGAGGGCAAGGGCACAGACCATCGTGAGCGATGCGGCTTTGAGCATCTGGTTCTCCTCCACGGTTCGGCGTGACGCGCCGTCACGGATCGGCACCCACTCC
>CAYLPM010000163.1:0-2250 GCA_964385525.1 uncultured Gemmatimonadaceae bacterium | reverse complement strand
ACCGGCCCGTCCCTTGCGCGTTCTACCCGATTTCACACCCGGAGCCGTCTTGGCGATACGCTTTCTCAACGTCTTCGACCCCGACCAGGATCCCCGCCGCACCGCCGAGGTGCAGCGGATCTTTCGCAGCTACTACGGCGGCGTCTACGGAGACTACGCCGACCGCATCCCCGATTTCCTGAGACGACAGGCCGAGCTCGGGATGCGCGTCATCCTGATCACCGCCGAGCGTCCGGGCGGACCGGTCGTGGCGTTCGCGCTCGCGTTCCACTATCCCGACCTGAACTCGACGCTGCTCGACTTCATCGTCGTGGATCCGTCCGTGCGCCAGCGCGGGATCGGGGGCGCGCTGTACGAGGCGTTGCGCGAGTACTCGGAGCGCCTCGGCTCGCGGGGCCTGTACCTGGAGGTGCGGCCGGACGATCCGGAGCTCGAGCCCGACCCTGCGCTCCGCCGCGAGAATCGTGCGCGCATCCGCTTCTACGAGCGCTATGGCGGGAGGGTGATCGCCGGCACGACGTACGAGCAGATGCGGCCGGGCCGGACGCAGGGCGAGCCGTACCTCATCTTCGACTCGCTGGGAAAGGCGCGGGCGCCGAGTGCGGCCGAGGTGCGCGGGATGATCGGCGCCCTGCTGTTCCGCAAGTATCAGTATCCGGCGGACGATCCGTACGCGCTGTCGGTCGTCGAATCGGTGATCACCGATCCCGTCGAGTTCCAGCCGCCCCGGTCCTCCGTCGCGACGGTAAAGCCGGTCGAGCCGCGCGCGGTGCTGCGTCCGATCAAGGTACTGGTGCCCGAGCAGCACGCGCTCCACCACGTGCGCGAGCGCGGGTACGTCGAGCGGCCGGCGCGCGTCGACAAGATCATGGCGGCGCTCGAGAAGCTGCCCGGCATCGAGGTGTGCGAGGTGCGCCCGCACGGCGACGAGCCGATCCGCGCGGTCCACGATCCGGACTTCGTCGAATACCTCCGTCGGGTCTGCTCGAAGATGCCGAAGGATGAGGCGGTGTATCCATACGTCTTCCCGATCCGCTTTCCCGAGCGGAAGCCGGTCGACGAGGAGGTGCAGGCGGGCTATTACTGCATCGACACGTTCACGCCGCTGACGCACAACGCCTACATCGCCGCGCGCGCCGCGGTGGACTGCGCACTCACCGGCGCCGATCTGCTGCGCGATGGCGAGCGCCTGGTCTATTCGATCTGCCGCCCGCCGGGCCACCATGCGGAACGCCGCGTGTACGGTGGATTCTGCTACTTCAACAACGCCGCCGTCGCCGCGCAGACGCTGTGTGCCGATGGCACGGTGGCCGTGCTCGACATCGACTTCCACCACGGCAACGGCACGCAGGACATCTTCTACGAGCGCTCGGATGTCCTGACGCTCTCGATCCATGGCGACCCGAGCTACGCGTATCCGTACTTCGCCGGCTTCGAGGATGAGCGCGGCAAGGGGGCTGGCGAGGGCTACAATCACAACTTCGCGCTGCCGGAGAACGTGGGCGACGATGCCTACCTCGAGGTGCTCGAGCGCGCGCTGCGCATCATTGCCGACTTCGCGCCGCGCTACCTCGTGCTTTCCGTCGGCCTCGACATCGCCAAGGGCGATCCGACCGGCGCCTGGGCCATCTCACCCGAGGGGTTCGAGCGGATCGGGGGCGCCGTCGCCACCCTGGGGCTTCCGATCCTCGCCGTCCAGGAAGGCGGCTACGACACGCGCGTGCTCGGCCGGAACGCCCGACAGCTCGTCACCGGCCTGCAGCACGCGATCTTCGAGCGCCGGGTCGAGACGCGGGTGTAAGGGCGCGAGTGCGGCGGCCAGGACGCCCCCGGCATGGCGAGTTGCGACGCCGCGCGCGATCCGTTGACCGGTGCGCGGGCCGAATCCGCCACGTCACTCCATCTCGTCCGCGACCGCCAGCAGCTTCTTCGCGAACACGACGTGCAGGGCGATCAGTGCCGCCGCGATACCGCCGACGGAGATCCAGGTGATCCACGTCAACGTCCAATCCATTCCGCCGTTGCCGGGAATGGTCCACAGGACGAAGAGCGCGAAGAGCACCGCGATCCCGGCCGACGCGCCGAGCGCGCCGAGGCCCGCGAGCCGCTTCGGAGAGGGTCGGGAAGGAGACATGTCGGCTCCTGGAGAGTGAAGGATGATGGGCCGCCGCCCAGCCGCGGCTCAGGGTCGGATGGCCAGCAACAGAGGTGCCGGGTCGTAGTGAATCGATGCGGCCAGCGACTCGACGG
>CAYLPM010000162.1:0-6854 GCA_964385525.1 uncultured Gemmatimonadaceae bacterium | reverse complement strand
CCGGCGGCGGACCGCGCGACTCGGCGACGGTGGTGGTCACCGACATTCGTGGCGACACGATGCGCGTGCTGCGCGGGCCAGGCTGGACGGGCGCGCATCGCGTGACATGGGATCTTCGCGGCAAGGCCGACCCGCTGCGTCCGTCGCAGGTGCGGGACAGCATCGCGGCGGCACGGCGTGGTGGTGGCGGTGGTGGCGGTGGCGGCGGTGGCGGCGGGGGCGGCGGCGGCGGCGGGGGGGGCGGTGCTGCGCCACCGCGCGTCGGCGCGCCGGTGCAGGTCGCGCAGATACCGGGTGCACAGGTCCCACCGGGCGTCGACGTCCGCCCCGGTGAGCAGCTGCCGGGTCAGGGTGGCGGTGGCTTCGGTGGTGGTGGCGGCGGCGGCGGCCGGTTCGGCGGAGGCTTCGGTGGCCAGCGCCTCGGCGGCCCGGTGCAGACCGGGCAGTATCTGGTGACCGTCTCGGCCGGCGGCCAGCGAATGAGCCAGGTGATCTGGGTCCATCGCGGCGACCAGCTCGGAACGATCAGCAACGACGACGAGAGGCGCGACGAGGACGTTCCTCGGCGGTAACCCCACGCCGTCACGAACCTGGACGATCGTCGAAGCGGATGGGTCGGTGCGCCGGCCCATCCGCTTCATCGTGCGTCCGGGTCGCAAGTGCGTGAGCTCGTCCGCTCTCCGGCTGGTCGCCAGCTAGAGCGTCACTTCACGGGATCGTTCCAGGTCGGTCAGGAACATTGCCTCCGCATCGAGCCCGAGGTCCCGGTCCTCGATCACGGCGTCGAGCTCGAAGTTGAAGGCAATGCCGAGCGGATTGAAATCGGTGGAGCCCACGCGCACCCAGCGGCCATCGACGACGCTCGTCTTGGCGTGCATCATCTCGCCCTGCCACTCCCACACGCGGACGCCGTTCTTGAGCAGCCGCCGGTAGTAGCGCCGGGTGAGCATCGTCACCCACGGGTGATCGTTGCGCGACGGGACGAGCACACGCACATCCACGCCGTCCCGCGCCGCGCCCGTCAGCGCCTCCACCTCCGCGTAGGAGGGAACGAAGTACGCGCTCGCGATCCAGATCGATCGCTCGGCGCTCACGGACTGGATTTGGAGCGCGCGCGCGACGCGCAGGCGCAGCGGCTCCCCCTCGATGATGCCGACGAGCGCCGGCGGTGCGTTCGTTGAAGAGAGATGCGTCCCGCGCGCAGGCCGGACGAGCAACCGGTCCGACCCACGACGCTCGCCGCGCTGCATCCGGCGCCACATGGTCTCGAACGCGCGGGACATGTGCTCGCCCGCCGGCCCCTCGATGCGCACCGCGGTGTCGCGCCAGCGCGATCGTTTCCGTTTCTGCACACCCGTGCTCCACTCGTTCCCCAGTCCCATCCCGCCCGTCACCCCGATCCGCGAATCCACGACGAGCAGCTTGCGATGGTCGCGCGGAATGAGTCCCAGCCAGCGCCGAAGGCCGGGCGGGTTGAAGACGCACACGTCGACGCCGGCGTCGCGCAACCGACGGAAGTAGGCGCCCTTCGTGCCGCGAATGCCGAGCCAGTCCACGATGACCCGGACCGCGACGCCACGTTTCGAGGCCGCGATCAGCGACTCGGCGAAGCGGCCGCCGACCTCATCGCTGCGGATGATGTAGCTCTCGAGCTCCACGGTGTAGCGCGCGCCATCGATCGCCTCGATCATGACGTCGAACGCGATCGGTCCGTCGTGCAGCAGCTGCACGACGTTCCCCGCCGAGACGTCGGCGGCCGCGATGCGCCACAGCCCGCGCGCGAAGCCCGGTTCCGCGTACTCCCGTGCGAGAACGGCCGGCGGCATAACCGGAGGCGTTCCGACCGGAGGCGTTCCGACCGGAGGCGTTCGCTCGGACGTCGGAGGCATCTCCATCCCTTGCTTCTTCCTCACCGAATTGCCATTTCTCTACATGCTCACCATCGACCTTTCCGGCCGCCGCGCGCTCATCGCCGGCGTGGCCGATGATGCAGGCTACGGGTTCGCCATCGCGAAGGCCCTCGCCGAAGCGGGAGCGAGCGTCTCGGTGGCCACGTGGCCCCCGGCCCTCACCATCTTCATGAATCTGCTCGAACGGGGGAAGATGGACGAGTCCCGCCGCCTCTCATCGGGCAGGCTGCTCGAGTTCGAGCGCGTCTATCCGCTCGACGCCGCATTCGACACCCTCGGCGATGCGCCCGAGGAAGTCCGCGCGAACAAGCGCTACAAGGACGTCGGTGACTTTTCCGTCGAAGGGATGGCGGCACGACTTCGCGAGGATTTCGGCGAGAAGTCGCTCGACATCATCGTTCACTCCCTGGCGAACGGTCCCGAGGTCAGGAAGCCGCTCCTCGAGACGAGTCGCGCGGGCTATCTCACCGCGGTCGGAGTGAGCGCATACTCGCTCACGTCGATGATCGCGCGACTCGGGCCGATGATGCGCGATGGCGGCGCTCTCGTCTCGCTCACCTACCTGGCCAGCGAGCGCGTCGTGCCGGGGTACGGCGGCGGGATGTCGTCGGCGAAAGCGGCGCTCGAGAGCGACACGCGTGTGCTTGCGTTCGAGGCGGGCCGCAAGTTCGGCATTCGCGTCAACACGATCTCCGCCGGCCCGCTCGCCTCCCGCGCCGCCAGCGCGATCGGGATCATCGACCGCATGGTCGAGTACTGCGCGCAGAACTCGCCGCTGACCACGCCGCTGACCGCTCCCGAAGTCGCCGCCGCCGCCGCCTTCCTCTGCAGCCCGCTCGCCAGCGGGATCACGGGAACGACCGTCTACGTCGACAAGGGCTACCACACCATGGGGATGGCTGTGGCAGGGACTGGGCTGAGCTGACTGCGGGAACGATCCACCTCAGCTTTCAGTGACCAGTGAGGGCGTCGGCAGGACACCGAGCACCGACGGCTGAGCACTGACCACTTCGATCATTTCGTCAGCTCATTCAGTTCGCTTACCGGCTTTCCCCACTCACCGCGTCCACTTCCGCCGCGATGTTCCCCTCCCTCCTCGGCTCGTTCGTGCTCGGCACGATCTCCGGCAGATTCGACCGCCGCAGCTGCTCGTTCACCCGCGGCAGCATCTCGCGCATGATGCGATCGAGCGCGGTGAGCTCGACCCCGAGTCGCGCGGCGAGCAACCGGTACACCTCGTAGGACTGCGCCGTCGGCCTGGCCTCCGATCCCGAGACGACGCCCATCAGGGCGGCGATCTTGTTGTTCAGCCGGATCGGATAGTTCAGGGGATCCTGGCCGCTCTGGTTCTTCGTCTGATAGATCGAATCTTCGACGACGCTCAACCGGGTCGCGAACGAATTGGCGAGCTGCTGGAACGATGCCCGCCTGTTCGCCGGGAGCCTCGCGGTGCGGTCCTCGAGCTGCCACTTCACGTTGCGGATCGTCCGCACGGCGTTGTTGGCGGCCGACAGGGTGTCGCGAATCTGCGAGACGAACTTGAACTGCTCCTGGAGATCTTCGTCGGACGCGATGGAGTGCGGGTGCTTCGTGACCGCGAACGATACCGTGTCGGTCGTCCCGCCCTCGGTGCGCAGCCGCACGGTGTAGGTGCCCGGCGGCGCGATGGGGCCGGTGGTCCGCCCCGACCAGAAGATCATCCCCTGAAAGGTGGCCGCGTCCGGATAGCGCAGGTTCCAGTCGAACGTGTTGATCCCGGTGCTGTTGCCCGGACGGCCGCCGCCGCCGCCGAAACCGCCGAAACCACCACCCCCGCCACCCCCACCCCCGCCACCCTGTGGGCCGCGCGCGAGGCGCATGGCACTGTCGCGAGGCACGCCCGTGCGCACGAGACTGTCGACCCGCGCCTGCCGCTGCATTGCGGTGGCAATGCTGTCCGCGCGACCCGCCGAATCCAGCGCGCTCGAGTAGCTGCTGATGACGTTCCCTCGCGGATCGAGGAAGTCGATCATGACGTCGGTGTTCGGATTCCTGAGGTAGTACGCGACCTGCACGCCCTCCGAGCGGATCGCATCGCTCGGCGTGAAGAGATGCACGTCCTTCGCCACTACCTGCGGCGTGAGCTGCCGGAGGAACGGCAGGTCGCCGAAGATCCAGAACGAGCGTCCGTGCGTGGCGGCGACGAGGTCGCCATCCCGGATCGCGAGGTCGTGGACCGGCACCAGCGGGAGGTTCATCCGAAGTTTCTGCCAGTTCGCGCCGTCATCGAACGAGACCCACACGCCACGCTCCGTGCCGGCGTACAGCAGCCCCGGACGTTCGGGATCTTCGCGGATCACGCGCGTGAACTCGTCGCGCGCGATCCCTGCATCGATGCGCGTCCACGACTTGCCGTAGTCCGTGGTCCGGTACAGGTACGGCTGCATGTCGTCGAGCTGGAAGCGGTTGCCGGCCACGTAGGCCTTGCCCGAATCGTGCGGCGATGGGTCGATGTTCGACATTCGCATCCACTCCGGGATGCCGCTCGGCGTCACGTTCCGCCACGTCGTCGCGTTGTCCGTCGACACGTGGATCAATCCATCGTCGGAACCCGCCCAGAGCACGCCCTGCTGCACCGGTGACTCGGCGAGCGTGAACACCGTGCCGTAGTACTCGACGCTCGTCTGGTCCCTGGTGATCGGTCCGCCCGAAGGACCGAGCGTACGCGGATCGTTCCGGGTGAGATCCGGACTGATCATCGTCCAGCTCTCGCCCTCGTTGGTCGAGCGGAAGACGTGTTGCGATGAGATGTAGAGGACGCTCGAGTCGTGCGGCGAGCCGACGATGGGGAACGTCCACTGGAACCGCTGCCGGAGGTCGCCCGCCGAGTGCCCCATCGGGTTGTCGGGCCAGGCGTTGATGTTGCGCGTGATGCGCGTGCGCCGGTCCATGCGGGTGAGATGCCCGCCGTAGCTGCCGGCGAAGAAGATGTTCGGATCGTCGCGTCGCGAGAAGATGTAGCCCGACTCGCCGCCGCCGACCGAGTACCACGCGCCGCCGCCCGAGCTGGGGCCGCAGAAGGTGCTGTTGTCCTGCTGCGCGCCGCATACGTGGTACGGGTACTCGTTGGTCACGTGAACGTGGTAGAACTGCGCCGTGGGGAAGTCCTGTTCCGTCCACGACTCGCCGGCGTTGATGGTGACGTTCGCCCCGCCGTCGTTCCCCTCGACCATCCGGTTCGCGTCGTCGGGCGCGATCCACAGATCGTGGCTGTCCGAGTGCTGCGTGCGGATCGCCTGCCAGGTGCGGCCCCCGTCGCGCGAGCGCAGGAACTGCACGTTGCTGACGTAGACGGTGTTCGAGTCTTCGGTGTCGGCGTAGATGCGCGTGTAGTACCATGCCCGCTGCCGCAGCCGGCGCTCTTCGTTCACCTTCGTCCACGTGCTCCCGCCGTCATCGGAGCGGAAGACGCCGCCCGAATCGTTCTCGATGATCGCCCAGACGCGGTTCGGCATCACGGGCGAGACGGCCACGCCGACGTTCCCCCAGACGCCCGTCGGGAGACCCGGATTCCTCGTGAGCTCCGTCCACGTCTGCCCGGCGTCGGTGGACTTGTACAGGCTGCTCCCTGCCCCGCCGCTCACGAGCTGCCACGGCTTGCGGTGGTGCTGCCAGAATCCGGCGTACAGGACGTCGGGATTGGTGGGATCCATCTCCAGATCGGTGATCCCGGTGGAATCGTTGCGGAACAGGATCTTGTTCCACGTCCGGCCGCCGTCGGTGGTCTTGAAGACGCCGCGCTCCGGATTCGGGCCCCACACGTGCCCCTGTGCGCCGACGTAGACGATGTCCGGGTCCCGCGGGTGCACGAGCACGCGCGAGATCTGCCGGGTTTCGGTGAGGCCGAGGTGCGTCCAGGTGCGGCCGCCGTTCGTGGTCTTGTAGACGCCGTCGCCGTGTGAGACGTTGCCGCGGATCGGCGATTCGCCGGTGCCGACGTACACGATGTCCGGATTCGCCGTCGCGACGCCGATCGCACCGATGGTGCCGCCGAAGTAGCGATCGCTCATCGGCTCCCAGGTGAGGCCGCCGTCGGTGGTCTTGAAGACGCCGCCGCCGGTGGTCCCCATCCAGTACTCATGGGGGCGAGACTCGGAGCCGCCGACGGCGACGGTGCGTCCGCCGCGCGCGGGTCCGAGCTCGCGCCAGCGGAGCTGGCTGAGTAGCGTCGAATCGTACACCGCGGCGCTCGTGGACGCCTGGCGTGCCGGCGTGGAGCTCTGCTGCTGTGCCTTGAGGATCGCGGGGACGGCGAGGAGCGGGAGGAAGAGCGCGGTGAGGGCGAGTCGCACTCGGGCGTGGGATGAGAACACGCGAACAGCCTCCGAGAGGGGGGGCTCAGGGGGTGACCGGGGAGTCCGGAGAGTGTGGAGTTATCCGGCCGCAGGGGGAGATGCAAGGGGTGAGCGGCTCCGCGCAAGCGGTCGCCATGCCACGCTATCGGCGATTCAGAGTTTCGAGTACACGGCATCCGGGAGGACCCGCAGCACCCATGCGATGAGTCGCCAGCGCCGGGTAATGTACACGCGTCGCTTCCGGCCGCGGATGGCCGCGGCGATCTGCCGGGCTGCCTTTTGCGGAGAGGCGACCCAGAACAGTCCGTCCCCTTTGGCCATGGGCGTGTCAACGAAGCCTGGTTGCACATCCGTGACGACGATCGGCAGCTTCGACTTGTCGAAGCGATACCTCATGCCCTGGAGATAGTTCGACACGAACGCCTTGGACGCAGAGTAGGCTGGCGCGGCTCCATTGCCTCGCAGCGCCGCCAGGGAGGAGATCCCGACGAGATGGCCCGATCCTCGTGCTTCCAGGTGCGCCACGGCGACATTGACCATGCTCGCGAAGCCAATGACGTTCACGGCAATCGTCTCCCGCTCGGGCTCCCATTCGAGTGCCGTATTGTCG
>CAYLPM010000161.1:0-6283 GCA_964385525.1 uncultured Gemmatimonadaceae bacterium | reverse complement strand
GAGCGCAGCGGTCTGACGCGCGCGCAACTCGATGAACGGATGAACCTCACGGACGAAGAGTTCCGGGTCGAAGGCGCGCTGATCGCGGTCGGGCCGTTGCATGGCGACACCGTGCTGATCGAGCTCACCGACGAGCTCGAGACGCTCGGCCTCGTCTACTTCGATGACTTCTTCGAGATGAGTGGTAACTGGCCGCCCTGGCTTCGCGTATTTGCGACGTCCTAGTGGTCGCCCCCCTCCCCCTCTCTCTCTCCCTCCCACACGCGTGCGCCGCGCACGGGCGCGGTGTTCGCGGGAGGCGGGGTGAGCGGGCCGTGACGAAGCAGGCCGTCCCATCCGCACTCGAAACACCAGCTCGTGCGGAACCACGGCATGAGCAGGTTCCAGCCGCGGGACTTCACTCGCAGGGTCACTGCATCACAACTCGGACAGCGATCGCCGCGGGGCAGGAGCAGCATGAAGATGGCCGTCGCCGCGATCACGCGGAGCACGAAGAAGCCGACGAAGAGGACGGCGAACAGAACGGCGTCCGACATGACTTCCTCCCCTGCACCGGCGGATGCCGCCGTGTGATCCCGTGACGCTCCGCTAGATCCGTTGCTCGACCTGCACCCAGGGCTCGACGTACGCCACGCCATCCTCGATGCGTTCGATGACGACTTCGGCGTCTCGGTGGATGGCGCTCCCGTCGAGACTGCGTGCCTGCGACCTGAGGTGCATCCCTTCGAGCTCGTAGTCGATCTCTCCAGTTCCGTCCGATGGCACCGGCGAGATCACCGTCGCGAAGTGCCCCTGCAGGAGAAACCGCTCGTCCACCACGTCGTTACGTGCGCTCGGCACGGCCCATCGCGCCACGAGTGCCACCGCGAGCGCCATCGCGGCGGCCCCTGCCAGCACCGCGATTGCGAGCCTCGTGCCTGCCGCGAGCAGGGTGTAGCGAGACAATCCGTAGCCCACTGCGCCGAAGAACGCCGCGAACGCCGCGATCCCCGGCAGTCCGATCCGCGCTCGCACGTCCTGCGTGGCGCCGAGGATTCTGCGCCACGCGTCCGGATCGCTGCTCTGCAGCGCAGTGGCGGAAACGGGTCCGTGCCGTTCGACACCGAACAGCATGAACATCACCAGCGCGAGAAGCCCGGCAAGGAACGAGGCGAGAAAAAGAAGCTGTACGATCATCGAAATGGTCCAGGAAGGGACGTCACCGCGAGTGACGTCATGCAAATCGGATACTATCGCGCCTCGAGGTGTCGCCGGAACCATGCAACCGTGAGCGGCCAGGCCTCGCGGGTCGCGGCCATGTTGGCGCCTTCCATGGCCGGCTGGCTGCGCAGGAATCCGTGCCCGGCCCCGGCGAAGGTGTGCGGCTCGAAGGTCTTCCCGAGCGCCCGCATGGCCGAGTCCGCGGGCTGGACGGTTCGGTTGACACGCGCATCGTTTTCTCCGTAGAGCCCGAGCACCGGCGCCTGCACCCTCGAGAGCGCGTCGGTCGAGGGAGACGAGCCGTAGTAGACGACGGCCGCGTCGAGCTGCGGAGCGTGAACCGCATGGGAGAACGACGACGACCCGCCCCAGCAGAATCCGACCACGCCGTAGCGGTCGGTTGCTGCCGGGAGCGCCATCCCGTAACTCGCCGTCGCATCCAGCCAGCGCTGCACGTCGGCCGGATCGAGGGTGCGAATCGCCGCGGTCGCCTCCTGCGCCGGCGTGTCGGCGGGAGCGCCGGAGAGGTTCTTCGTCGTCAGCAGGTCCGGGGCGATGGCCACGAATCCATCCGCGGCCAGCTGGTCGGCGACCGCCCGGATCCAGTGGGACAGTCCATAGATCTCATGGATCACCACGACGACGGGTGCAGGCGTACTCCGTTCCGGGTACACGATCCAGGCGCGGATGCTGTCGCGGCCTGCCGGGATCATCGCCCACTCGCCGTGTCGCGGCGACTCGGCGAGCCGAGCCTGTGCGTCATCGGCACCGGCGGGAAGCGAGGTATCCTGCGCGGTACTGGCAGCGTTTCCGCCCGTCGATCCGGTCATCGATCCGGAATCCTCGGCGACGGAGGCGTCCTCCGCCGACTCCGACGTGCACGCGGCGAGAGCACATGCGAATCCGATTGCGATGGCCCAACGAGAGCTCGTTCCCCACATGGCTTCCTCCTCGCGTCTCAGCGAACGGTGACGTCGAAGCGGAGTGGGTTCGACACCTCATGGCTGAAGTGCCACCACTCGCGCTCGTAGTTGGTGAACCCCTCCGCCTCCATCGCCGCCACGAGAGTCCGCCGTCGCTCGGCGACGTCACCGCTCGCATTCGCGGTGTGCGCGGCTTCGGTGAACTCGTCGTACGGCGTACCCATCTCCATCTCGCGTCCCGTGGCAGGGTCGATCAGTGTGAGATCGATCGCGACCCCGAGGTTGTGCCGGCTGCGGCGCGCGATGTAGCCGTCGCGCACCAGGTCCTGCCGTCCCACCCGTTCGGTCCAGTCCATCATCGCCAGTGTCGCACGCACCGGCCGGTACGCATCGAACACCTTGAGGCCCAGCCCCTGCGCTTCGAGCCGGTCCTGCACTCGCGCGAGCGCGGCCGCCGCTTCGCGCCGGAGCAGAGCGCGATTCGCTTCGTATCCCGGGAGCGGAGCACCGGTGAAGTTGTTCGCCGTGGCGTACCGCATCTCGACACGAATCCCCGGCGCGAGCGACCGCACATCGACCAGCAGCGTCTCGGCCTGTGCGACCGTTCCCGACGGCGTCGAACCCGCTTCGGCGGACACCGCCGCGACGCTGTCGCGCACGGGCGAGTCCGCGGGGGCCGACGGGCTGCACGCCCCGGCGAGCATCGCCAGCAGCGAAAGGAATACGGACTCGACCCTCATCGCGATGCGGATCCGTCGCTCAGGTACCCGGAGAAGAACTCGGCGATGCGCCATTCACCCCAGTAGACCGGGCGCCACGGGACCCGGCCGGCGACGAAGCCGACGTGCCCACCGCGCGTGGGAAAGTCAATCTGCAGCGCCGGGTTCGCTCGCGCGATCCCCCGCACCTCATCGAGTACTTCGGGCGGAAGAAATGGATCATCCACGGCGCTGACGAGCAGCGTGGGAATGCGGATCGCGCCGATCCACCCGATGGCACTGGACAGCGAGTAATAATCCTCCGCGCCCTCGAAGCCGTGCACCGGCGCCGTCACGCAGTCGTCGTAGTCGCGGATCGTCCGCGCGGTCGCGAGGCGGGCCCGGTCCACGAGATCCGGAAAGCGCTGCATCTTCGCCAGCGCCTTGCGACGCAATGAGCGGAGGAAGTGGGCCTGATAGAGGCGCGCGAAGCCGCGGTCGATCGCGGCCGCGGACCGCGAAAGATCGAACGGAACGGACATCGCGCTCGCGGCGCGGATGGCGGTCGGGAGGGTCGCGCCGCGCTCGCCGAGCCACTTGAGCAGCACGTTGCCGCCGAGCGAGAAGCCGACGATCGCGATCGGGGACGCGGCGTGTTCGCGCACGATCCGGTCAACGACGAACGAGATGTCGGTCGTCTCCCCGGAGTGATAGAAGCGGCGCGTGCGGTTGGGCTCCTCCCCGCAGGAACGGAACAGCAGCAGATCGGCGCCCCAACCGCGGCGCTGCGCCTCGGCGAACATTCCGCCGAGGTAGTGCGAGCGAACGGTTCCCTCGAGGCCGTGCAGGAGAATCAGTCGCGGCCGGCCGGCCGGTGCATCGAGTCGGCGAAGCTCCAGCACATCATCGTCCGGCGTTTCCCAGACCTCACGCCGCGTCTCCACGCGAGCGGGACGACGGATCAACTTTCCCCAGAGCGTCTGCACGTGGCGGTTGGGCGCCCACCACGCGGGGGAATAGGTGTGCTCGCTCACGGGTCTCCGGTAGATTGTTGCACTCGACGACGACCCTGCGAAGATAAGCGGAGGAGGGATGGAGGTTCAGATCTTCGGAACGAAGAAGAGCGCGGCGACGCGAAAGGCGCTTCGCTTCTTTGCCGAGCGGCGCGTGAAGGCGCATTTCGTGGATTTGCAGGAGCGAGCGGCGTCACGCGGGGAGCTGAGCCGGTTCGCGCAGAGGTTCGGTGTGCAGGCGCTCATCGATCGGGAGTCGAAGCGGTTCGCAGAACTCGGGCTGCGGACGTCGCAGATGTCGGACGAGCGGTGGCTGGAACGTCTCGTCGAGGAGCCGCTGATCTTACGAATCCCCCTTGTTAGGCGCCAGCATGCACTCACCATAGGAGTAGCAGAGGAGCAGTGGAAGGAGTGGCTGGCGAAATGAGCCAGATCGCACTCTCCGCTGTCGCCGTCGAGTTCGGGGCGACTCTTCTCTTCCGCGACATCACGTTCACGATCGCCCGGGGCGACCGATGGGGAATCATCGGCCGTAATGGAACCGGGAAGACGACGCTCCTGAAGCTGATCACCGGGGAGCTCGCCCCGACGTCCGGCACGGTTGCCCGGCTGCCGGGCATCCGGGTTTCGCTGCTCGAGCAACACCGCGACTTCGGCGAGGCCGCCAGTGTCTGGGAAGCCGCGGCCGGGCCATTCGCCGAGCTGCTCGCGCTGGAGCAGTCGCTGGCCGAGCAGGCCCAGCGCATCGGCGAGCTGGGCGAGCGCGCATCTCCCGACGTGCTCGACCGGTACGGCCGCGACCTCGAGCGGTTCGAGCGTGAGGGCGGGTACGAGATAGCGCCTCGCGTGGATGCGGTGCTGCACGGGCTGGGCTTCGATCCGGCGCAGGCGCGCGTCCAGCGACTCGAGACGCTGAGCGGTGGGGAGCGTGGCCGGATCGGCGTCGCTCGGCAGCTCGTCGTTCCAGCCGACGTGCTGCTGCTCGACGAGCCCACGAATCACCTCGACCTCGAGACCACACAGTGGCTCGAGGAGTATCTGCGCACGCTCGACGCGACCGTCGTCCTGATCAGCCACGATCGCGCCTTTCTCGATGCCGTGGTCGATCACGTGCTGCATGTGGAAGCGGGAACGGCGGTCGCTTACACCGGAGGCTTCAGCGACTTCGTACGCCAGCGGGAGGAGCGACGGCTCGCTCAGTCCCGGGCGTTCGAGCAGCAGCGGCGGACGATCGCGAACGAGGAGGACTACATTCGCCGCAACATCGCCGGGCAGAACAGCCGGCAGGCGAAGGGGCGTCGCAAGCGGCTCGGTCGGCTGCCTCGACTCAGCGCTCCACCCGGTGAAGACGATGCAATGGCGCTTCGACTCGAGGCGCGCGAGCGCGGGGGCGACCAGGTGCTCGTCACGGAGTCCGTTGAGGTCGGCGTCGACGGCCGCGTTCTGCTCGAGGACTTCACCTCGACGATCCGGCGTGGCGAGATCGTCGGACTGGTCGGCCCGAACGGCGCGGGAAAATCCACGCTGCTGCGCGCCATCACCGATGAGCAGGCGCCGCGTGCAGGGCGCGTGCGAGTCGGCTCGGGCATCTCGCTCGCCTACTACCGGCAGGATCTCGCGCAGGTGCCGACGGATCGGACGCTCTACGAGATCATCGCCGACCTCCGCCCGCGCTGGGAACGCCGGATGGTCCAGGGGCATCTCGCGCGCTTTGGCTTCTCGGGCGAGCTGGTGCAGCGGCGTGCGGACACACTCTCCGGTGGCGAACGCGCGCGCGTCGCCCTGGCGATGATGATGCTCTCGGGCGCGAACTTCCTCCTGCTCGATGAGCCGACGAACCATCTGGATGTGGAGTCGATCGAGGCGCTGGAAGACGCGCTCGAGGCGTACGACGGGACGGTGCTGCTGGTGAGCCATGATCGTGCCCTGCTGCGCTCGCTCACGGAGCGTGTGTGGGTGCTGCACGACATGCGGATCACCGACTTCGCGGGCAGCTTTGCCGAGTGGGAGACGGTGAGCGCCGAGCGCGCGCACGCCGCGTCCGTCGCGGCGGCGGAGGAGCAGGCGGTGCGCCGCGTGCGGGAGCGACAGAAAGTGAGAGCGCGCGATGAGGGCGGAAAACGCGACCGTTCGACCGTCCAGCGAGCGCGTCAGGTCATCGAGGCGCTCGAGCTCGAGATCGCGGTGCTGGAGCGGCAGATCGAGGAGCTCATTGCTGCCCTCGCGGATCCATCTCTGTACACCCGAACCGGCGGCCAGGAGCAGGCGCGGGCCATAGGTGTCGAGCTGGACGAGGCGAGAGCGAAGCTGGACAGGGCGCTGGCGGAGTGGGTGGAGCGGGCGGGGTGACGACCCCGAAGCGCCCCGGCGAACCGTGCTCCGACACCGTCGCTGCGCGGACGTGCTGAGGATGACGCCGTCGCCTGGCAGCGTCGACGAGATGAGACTC
>CAYLPM010000160.1:0-1936 GCA_964385525.1 uncultured Gemmatimonadaceae bacterium | reverse complement strand
ACCAGGGCGCCGTACCCGATTCCGACGCGACCGAGGTTCCGATGGAGGTCCCGGCGGCGGCGGAAGACGAGCGTGACCTGCGTGAGCAGGAGCGCCATCCAGCCGAGAAAGACCAGTCCGTGCACATGGATGATCCACGGCCTGTCGAGGGTCCCGCTGAAGACCTGACCGAAGTAGGTGGGCCAGAATCCGACGATGACGATCCCCGTCATCAGCACGGCCATCGCCACGTGGAAGCCGCGCGTCGCGCGGGGCCTGGATGCGGGCGGCGCGTCGCTCGTGGGGGAGTAGCGGACGTCCGTGGACACTCCGAGGCGCTGCGCCATGACACTCCCCAGAGAAGCGTGGCTCACGAACAGTCGACGGGCCCAATATTCGTCCGCTTGCCAGCGGACGCAACGTCGCGCAGCGGAGACATGGCCCCGTCGTACGCGGTGAGGCGCGCCATCGAGGCGTCCTTCCTCGGGCACTATTCGGCCCTCTACATCCTGGATGCCGATCTCTCAGTCGTGCGAAAGGTCCTCGCGTTCTGATCTCGAGAGCCCACTCGCACCGTGCACACGGAGAAACGGCACCGCCGCCTGCGCGACTCCGTCGGGGTGCCCGACCCACGGGACATGCCCTCCCTCCGGTATGATCCGAAGCTCGGCGTCGGGTATCACGTCGGCCACCCGCTCGGCGACATCGGGACCGCCGAACACATCGCGCGCGCCCCAGATGAGCAGCACCGATTGCCGAATCTCCGCGAGCTGTTCCGCCGTCAGCGCGACCTCGGGCTGCGCGCCGCGCAGCCGCACCGCCGCGTGGAGCAGATCGAGCATTCCGTCCTGCGCGCCCGGAAGTTTCTGCGCGGCCACGAGCAGATCTCTCAACTCGGGTTGAGTCGAGAGATCCTCACCGGCGGCCATCCTGGCGAAGCGCTCGACCTGCCGCGCCGACGGCGGGGACATCCCCATGATGAATCGTCCGGCCGGGCGGACCGAAAGCAGTCGCATCGGGAACGGCGCGGAAGTGCCGAGTACGAACGCGGGACAGCCGATGTGCACCATCGCGCTAACGCGATCGGGTCGCTCGATCGCCAACCAGATGGACCAGAGCGATCCCATTGAGCTGCCGACGAACAGAGGCCGATCGAGGCCGAGCGCGTCGAGCACCTGCTCGAGAAAATCGACGGCGAGCCGTCGAAGCGTTCCGGTAGTGTGCTCGGCGCGCCCGGTCAGCCCGAAGCACGGCCGATCAACGGCGTGGAGTCTGAAGCCCTCGAGCCGAGACATCAATGGCGTCCACATCGCGGCGGGGTCGGCGAAGCCCGGCACCATCACCACCGGCGGTCCGTCGCCGCCGCTCAGCACGTGCACGCGCCTGTTGACCGCCGGCACCTCGAGAAAGTGCGAGTCCGCATCGACGTCGTGCCGCCTCAGCAGCTGCGTCTGCGCCGCCTGGAAGTCTTCGACTGCGGTCAATCGTCCGTGCCTCCACGCGAGCCGAGTGTCCGCGTTCGGTCAACGGCCAACTTCGAGTGGAATCGGCGGTCGTGCAAGGCCTCGTCGACCGGCACGCCGGTTCGCCGCGCGCGCTCCGGCAGTTCGCCGCGCACGCTCTTCGGTCGCGCGGCAATGTTCAGATGGTGTGCGCGCTCTCCGGCCCTTGACAGGTTTTCACTCGCGGTCGGATCGAAGTCGAGCACCGCGCTCGGCGGCGCTCGCGATGACGCCTGAATGTCGCTCCCGCGGACGAACGCAGCTTGTGATGCTTTTCGCTCTCGGCGCACGCTGCGCGTGTGATACGCGCGACGTCAGACGGAGGAAAACGCCCCTCGTATATTGGAGCCCCACCGTCACTGACACGGAAGGCTCCAATGATCGCGTTCTCCGACTCCATCTCCGCCGTCCAGAAGCGCGAAGTCCTCGGGCGACTCGGCGACGAGATCGCCGAG
>CAYLPM010000159.1:0-11393 GCA_964385525.1 uncultured Gemmatimonadaceae bacterium | reverse complement strand
GAGCCGCTCGGCCTCCTCGTGCACGCGATCCCAGGGATAGCCGAGCGCGCCGGCGAGATACGCCTCGATCACGCGGTGTCGGCGCAGCGTGCGCAGCGCCGCACGACGCCCCGCATCGGTGAGCCGCACGCCGCGATAGGGCTCGTGCGCGATCAGGCCCTGATCGGCGAGGCGGCGCACCATTCCGCTCACCGACGCCGGCGCGATCGACAGGCGCTGCGCGATGTCGTTGGTCGCGGCCGCGGTGCCCGACAGCTCGATGTCGTAGATCGCCTTGAGATAATCCTCGACGGGGGCGGTGAGCTCCTCGACGTGGTGCTGTCTGGCGGACATGGACGGATCCTCGGCTCGAGGACGGATGCGGGACCTCATCCTAGCCCTCGACCGCGGCCGGGACAAGATCGCGCCATCGGTCACGCGCCACCGTCACCTGACGAGTGCCGACTCCGCCAGCTCCCGTCCCTCATCCGTCAGCTCGAGCGCGTCGGACTGCTCGCACCGCACCAGGTCGCGACGCTCGGCGGTGCGCACGATCCGCTCGGCGAACGCGGGACTCCAACGGAGGTGCCGGTGGAGATGTTCGACGCGGTTCTCCTCCGCGGCCTCCTCACTCCCCTCGTGATGCAGCAGGTGGATCACGAGCATCCGCTGGGCGAACTCGAGGCGCTGCCGGGCGCGCCGGCGGGCGAGCGCGACCACGCCGCGCTCCGGGGCGAAGAGAAACGTAAGGCCGAAGCTCACGCCGGCCATCGTCGCCATCGATCCGGCGATCGACGCATCGAGCCAGTGCGCGAGCCAGTACCCCGCGATCGCCGACACGCTACCGATCGCGACGCTCAGCACGATCATGCGCCCGAGATGGTCGGTGAGGAGGTAGGCGGCCGCCGGCGGCGCGATCATCAACGCGATCACGAGCACCGAGCCGACGGCGTCGAAGGCACCGACGGCGGTCACCGACACGAGCGTCATGAAGCCGTAGTGGACGAGCGCCGGCGAGATGCCGAGCGAGGCGGCGAGCGCGGCATCGAACGTCGTGAGCTTCATCTCCTTGTAGAACAGCGCGAGGAACAGGATGTTGAGCGCGAGGATCGTCGTCATCAGCCACAGCGCCTGCGGCCCCAGATCGACTCCGCCGATCACCACCCGGCGAAACGGCGCGAAGGCGAGCTCGCCGAGCAGCACGGCGTCGATGTCGAGGTGCACGCTCCCCGCGTAGCGCGCGATGAGGATCACGCCGATGCTGAACAGCGCCGGAAAGACCAGACCGATGGCCGCATCCTCCTTCACCAGCCGCGTGCGATGCGTGAGCTCGACGAGCCAGACGGTGAGGACGCCCGTCGCCGCCGCGCCGACGATCAGCAGCGGCGACGTGAGGCTCTCGACGGCGAAGAAGGCGATGACGATCCCGAGCAGGATCGAGTGGCTGATCGCGTCGCTCATGAGCGCCATGCGCCGGAGCACGAGAAACACCCCGGGGAGCGCGCAGGCGGCGGCGACGATCACCGCGATGAGTTGGATCTCGAGCTGTATCTTCGTCATTTGACTTCGCCGACCTCGTCGAGCTCGTCGTCGAGCACGCCGGCACGGTTGTCACCGCCGCGCTGCTCGGCGATCAGCCGGCGCCCCTCGTCGCCCCCCGCGTCGGTGAGCGCCCACCGGTCGCCACCGACCTGCCGGGCGTAACCGCGCGAGGCGAGGCCTTCGAGGGCGCGCTCGACGACCCGGCGCTCGCGTCCGCGGCCCATCGCGGCCAGCGCGCGGCTCGAGTGCGCGTGCGAGATATCGTCGTGCTGCGACGCCATGGCATAGAGATCGAGCAGCATGGCCTCGGCGCCGAGCCGGCGGCGCGCGCGGCGATGGCGGGCCGACGACCACACGAGGCCGCGATTCGGCGCGAACAGGAGCGAGAGCACGGCGATCGCCGTCAAACAGAGCACGATCATCGGCCCGGTCGGGAGATTGGCTCCTGTCGCGCTGAGCAGCGAGCCGGCCACGCCGGCCGTCGCGCCGAACGCGGCGGAGAGAGTGACCATCGCGCCGAGCCGGTCCGTCCACTGCCGCGCCGCCGCGGCCGGCGCGACCACCATCGCGGCCATCAGTACGACGCCGACGGTCTGCAGCCCGACGACGACCGCGATCACGAGCACGGAGGTGAGCACGACATCCACCGCCCGCATCGGGATGCCGAGGCTCGCGCCGAATCCGGGGTCGAACGCGAGCAGCTTGATCTCTTTCCAGAAGATGAGCGCGACCGAATAGGCCGCGACGCCGAGCCACGCGATGATCGCGACGTCGCGCTCGAGCATCGTCGCCGCCTGGCCGAAGAGAAAGCGGTCCAGTCCCGCCTGCGCCGCATCGGGCCGGTGCTGTATGAACGTCAGCAGCATCAACCCGAACCCGAAGAATACCGAGAGCACGAGACCGAGCGCGCTGTCCTCCTTGATTCGCGTGTTCCGCACGATCGCCATCACGAGCAGCGTGCCCACCCATCCGGCCGCGGCGGCGCCGAGCACGAGCACGAGCGGATCCTTGCTGCCAGTCAGCAGGAACGCGAGCGCGATGCCGGGCAGCGCGGCATGCGAGATCGCGTCGCCGAGGAGACTCTGCTTGCGCAGCACCGCGAACGCGCCGAGGCCGCCGCTCACGATGCCCAGCGCGGCGGAGCCGAGCGACACGATGCGGAGCGTCGGGTCGAAGAGGAGGTCGCGCAATCCGTCGAGCGCCATGTCAGCGTCCGGTCGCCGCCGCGGCCAGGGGTTCGACTGTCGCGATGAACGGAAGCCGGCCGCCATAGGTGAGCCGCAGGTTCTCGTCCGTGAACACCTCCGAGACCGGTCCGGCGGCGATGCGGCGCACGTTGAGCAGCATCACCCAGTCGAAGTACTCGGGGACGGACTGCAGGTCATGGTGTACGACGACGACCGTCCGGCCCTGCTCCCGCAGCGCCTGCAGCAGCGTGACGATCGCACGCTCGGTCTTCGCGTCGACGCCCTGGAACGGCTCGTCCATGAAGTAGATGGCCGAGTCCTGCACCAGCGCCCGCGCGAGAAAGACACGCTGCTGCTGACCACCACTGAGCTGGCTGATCTGCCGGCCGGCGAAGTCCTGCATCCCCACCTGCTCGAGCGCCCGCATCGCCTGCTCGCGCTCGGTGCGCCCCGGACGACGGAACCAGCCGAGCGTGCCGTAGCGCCCCATCATCACGACGTCGAGCACGGTCGTAGGGAAATCCCAGTCCACGCTCCCGCGCTGCGGGACGTAGCCGATGAGGTGGCGCTGCTCGCGGTACGGCTTGCCGAAGATCGTGATCTCGCCCGCCGCCGAGCGCACCAGTCCCAGGATGGCCTTGATCAGCGTGGTCTTGCCCGCGCCGTTCGGACCGACGATCGCCATCAGCACGCCGCGCGGCACCGCGAGGTCGATGTCCCACAGCACGGGGTGATCGCGATACGCGACCGTCAGATCGTTGACGTCGATCGCCGGCGTCTCCCCCGACGGGAGGCCGGGCGGTGGGTTCACTGGGCCACCTCGCGCATCAGCGCGCTGGTGATCGTGGTTACGTTGTGGCGGATCATGCCGATGTACGTGCCTTCGGGCGTGCCGGCGTTGCCGAGCGCGTCGGAGAAGAGCGTGCCGCCGATCGCGACGTCGTGGTCGCGCGAGCGTACCGCGGCCTGCACCGCTTCGATCGTGCGGCGCGGGATGGACGACTCGACGAAGATCGCCGGGATGCGGCGGTCGGCGATGAACTCGGCGAGCTCGCGCACGTCGGCGGTCCCCGCTTCGGTCGCGGTGCTGATCCCCTGCAGCCCGCGCACCTCGATGCCGTACGCGCGACCGAAGTAGTTGAAGGCATCGTGCGCGGTGACGAGCACCCGCATCTCCGCCGGAACGCGGTCGACCTGGGTGCGCGCCCAGGCGTCGAGCGAGTCGAGGCGCGCGAGATAACGTTCGGCGTTCGCGCGATAGCGCGGGGCGCCGGCGGTGTCCGCGGCGCTCAGCGCGTCGCGCGCTCGCTCGACGGCATGACGCCACATCCCCGGATCGTGCCAGACGTGCGGATCGTAGGCGCCGTTGAATTCCGGCGGCGCGAGGAGCCGATCTGGCGGCACGCCCGCAGCGACGGCGACGGTCTGCACCCGGCCTTCCATGCGCTCGAGCACGTCGGCCATCTTCGCCTCGAGGTGCAGGCCGTTGTAGAGGACGAGATCGGCGCTCGCGAGGCGCTGGACATCGCCCTCGCTCGCCTTGTAGAGGTGCGGATCGATGCCCGGACCCATGAGACCCGTCACCTCGATCCGGTCGCCGCCCAGCTCGCGCGCCAGATCGGCAATGATGCTGGTGGTGGCGACGACGCGCAGCTCCCGGTCGCCGGCGGCGCGACCCTCTGGGACGTCGCAGGCGGCGAGCGCGAGAGCGACGAGCGCGGGGGCGGCGGTGTGGCGAGCGAGCAAGTGTATGTCTTGAAGAGCTTTAAGAACGCGCATAAGACCGCTGGCAGTAGGAAGTCCAAATAACAGAGTTGTCTTGTGTCAATTCACAATTTAGGACGACCTAAAATAATAGCAAGTCACATCTGCCGCCGCCAGCACACCGCCCTGGCCATCGCCCCTACGTCGCGAGCAACGCCGTGAACTGCCTCAGCAGCCTTTCCGTCATCCCCCAGACGACGTACTCGCCGTGCTGGAACGCCGTCACGCTCAGCGGCGCGCCGCGCACCGGCACGACGGTCTCGGTCCACCGGGCCGACTCCCGCAGCTCGTCGAGCGGGACCCAGAACGCGGCGGCGACTTCCTCGCTCGGCAGGATCGGCACGTCGGGCGAAACGATCCCGACGTAGGGGCGCACCAGGATCGGCGGCAGCACCGGCGTGCGAGGGTGGAGATCGTCCAGCGTACCGAGGATGCGACCGACGGCATCGACGTCGATGCCGGTCTCCTCGAGCGTCTCGCGGACCGCGGTATCGCGGAGGTCGCGATCCTGCGGCTCATGCCGGCCGCCGGGAAGGGCGACGTGACCGCTCCATGGGTCTCCTTCTCGCTCGGCGCGTTGGATCATGAGCAGCTCCAGTCGCCCCGCCTCGACCGCGCGGAGTATCAGCGCGACCGCGGCATGCCGGGCCGGCCGCTCCGGTACCACGACCGCACCGGGACGCTCGCGCAGCCGACGCGCAATGCGGGCGATGTCAGGATGCGCGAGCAGCGCGGCGAGATCGCTCACCCCTCCACGTCGCCTCCGGAGCCGACCCAGCCGCGCCATCCGCCCGACATCGACGCGACGTCGCCATAGCCCATCTGCTGCATCGTATCGGCTGCTAGTGCGGACCGATTGCCGCCCGCGCAGTAGATCACGACCTTCCTGTCGCGCCGGACCATCTGCTCGATCTTCGTCTCCAGCGTCCCGCGCGGGAGGAATACGGCGCCGGGAATGCGGCCGAGGTTCCATTCGTTCGGTTCGCGGACATCGAGGAACACGACGTCCTCCCCGCGGCTCCGCATCTCCTGCGCTTGCTGGGGAGTGACCTCGCGGATTCGCTGCTTTGCTTCGTTGATCAGATCAGTTCCGGACTTCGGCATTGTCGCTCCTGAGGCATCGAGCAAGGTAACCGAATCGTGTTACCGCGTGGGCGGGCGGCGCGCCGAGGGGCGCGTTGCCGCATCCGTTCGCCCCCGTGTGCGCCGATCGCAAGGCAATGGATTTCGGCGTGTTCGCGAGGATCACGAGGCCGCGCGGCATCACCCCACGCTCACGGTCACGGAACCCTCCTCCGCGACCATTTCCGCCTCGCGACCCAGAGGCACCGTCCACTGCTCGTCGATGTGGCCGATCGGCACGCCGGCAATGCAGGGAACATCGAGTGTTTCGGCGGTCTCGAGGAGGACCTCGTCGAGGGGTCGCTCGCCATCATCGGATGTCTCGGGACGATCCGTGAAGTGGCCGGCCACGATGCCGCGACAGCCGCGCAGCATCCCGGAGAGCCGGAGCTGCTGGAGCATGCGATCGATCCGGTAGACGGCTTCGCTCACATCTTCGATCACGAGCACCGCACCGTCCATCCGCGGCGCGAACGGCGTGCCGGCGAGCGCCGCGAGCAGCGCGAGATTGCCGCCGACGAGCGGGCCCCGCGCCCGGCCGGCACGAAGCACACGCGCACCGGGTGCGCCGCCGCAGGAATTCTCGCCACGCACCACCGCGCGCTCGAGCGAATCCCGCGAGAACGGGGAGAGCGGCGCGCGAGCGGTCGGACCGTGAAAGGTCACCAGCTCCGCGCGCACGCCGATCGCGGCGTGCAGCGCCGTGATGTC
Organism: uncultured Gemmatimonadaceae bacterium; assembly: GCA_964385525.1. Taxonomy (GTDB): domain Bacteria; phylum Gemmatimonadota; class Gemmatimonadetes; order Gemmatimonadales; family Gemmatimonadaceae; genus DATKCV01. Next base: position 5,088 of record CAYLPM010000159.1, on the reverse strand, counting down.
CGAGTACCCGATCAGCACCTTCGGCCGGCGGCGGAGCGCGGCATAGTCGACGTGCTCGATCAATCTCAGGGCACCGTAGCCGCCGCGCGCGAACCAGATCCCATCGACGCCGTCGGCGGCGATCGCGCGATTGAGATCGCGCAGGCGCTCCGCATCGGTGCCGGCGAAGTACCCCGCGCGCGCGAGCACGTGATCGCCCGCCACTGGCTCCCAGCCGAGGGAGCGAGCGTTGTCGAGGGCACGCTCTAGCTCCTGTGCGCCGCGCAACGGGCCCGCGGGCGAGACGATCGCCACACGTGCGCCCGCGGCGAGCAGTGGAGGTGTCGTCATGCGTTGCATCGGCGGGCGCAACGTACGGCAGCGAGCCGGTGCGTGCAACCGATCGTCGGGACGGCAGGTGGCACGTCGGTTGCGCCCTCGTCGGCCACTCGATGCCGGCATTCAGCGACCACGCGCGGCATCGACCGTCTACAGTCGGAGGGCAGCATCATGGCAGACGAGAAAGCGAAACAGGGCGGCGACGGACACGCGAGCGAGCCCCGCACCGGACGCGGCGATCGCGGCAATCAGCAGGGTGAAGGAATCGGCAGCTCGTCGACGAAGCAGAGCGGCTCGTCGGGCAGCGGGCGTGGTTCGTCGGGATCCGAGGGGACGGACGCCGGCGCCGGTGGAAAGGCGCGCGACAGCCAGGGGGATGGCGACAGCGATCGAAGCTTCAAGGCCGACCGCCAGGGGAAGAGTGGCGGCGAGCGCGGCCAGTCCGCCTCGGGCGGAAGCAGCGGTGGGATGACCGGCGCTGGTGCCGGCGGTTCTCGCTCCGGATCGGCTGGAGGTGTCGAAGGCATCGATGACGAGGCCGGTCCGGATCGGCAGAGTGGCCACGGCGCATCCGGTGGTCGCGGCCAGCAGTCGGGCGGCATGGATGGATCGTCGGGTCGCCAGCAGTCCGGCGGTTCCAGTCATGGCTCCGGACAGCAGTCCGGCGGCTCCGGTCAGCAGACCGGCGGTTCCAGTCATGGCTCCGGACAGCAGACCGACGGTCCCCGGCAGTCGGAGGGGATGAAGGGATCGAGCGGCAGCCAGTCGGGCGACTCGCGGCGGAAGGAGTAATCGGCGCGGGACCCGGCACGGATCGGTGAGGGAGCCCGGCGTCGCACGACGCCGGGTTCCCTCTCGCCCCTCCCGGCCGTGCGCACCGGCACATAGAATTGCCGCGTGTCGCTCACCGTCAGGGTACTCATCGGGCTCGTCGCGGGACTCGGATTCGGCATCCTCATCGCCCTCACGCAGTCCCCCACGCTCGCATCCATCGGCGCGTTCATCGAGCCCGCGGGCACGATCTTCATCAACGCGATCCGGATGACGGTGATTCCGCTCGTCGTCGCGAGCCTCATCGTCGGCGTCGCGTCGGCGCCCGATCCGCGCTCCGTGGGCCGCATCGGATCGCGGGCCCTCGTCGTCTTTCTCGTGGCGCTCGCGGCGGCCGCGGTCTTCAGCGGCGTGCTCGCGCCGCCGCTGCTCGGCTTCCTCGACATCTCGCCCGCCGCCTCGGCGGCGATGCGCCAGAGCGCGGATGCGAGCGCCACCAGCATCGAGACGAGCGTCGCCCAGCTCCCGACCATCGCGGAATGGATCGTCAGCCTCGTTCCCGCCAATCCGATCCGCGCTGCGGCCGATGGCGCAATGCTGCCGCTGATCGTGTTCTCCATTCTCTTCGGCCTCGCCGTCACCCGGATCGAGCCGGCGCGGCGCGCATCGCTGGTGCGCGGAACGCAGGCCATCGCCGAGGCCTCGCTGGTGCTCGTGCGCTGGATCCTCGCGTTCGCGCCGGTCGGCGTGTTCGCGCTCGCCGTGCCGCTGGCCACGCGACTGGGCGTGCAGGCCGCCGGCGCGATCGCGTATTTCATCGCCCTCGTCTCGGGGATGATCGTCGCGTTCATCGCGCTCCTCTACGTCGCCGTCGTCATCTTCGGCCGCGTCTCACTGCGCGACTTCGCGCAGGCCACGGCGCCCGCGCAGGCGGTGGCCTTCAGCTCGCGTTCGTCGCTGGCCGCGCTCCCGGCAATGATCGAGGGCGCGACGACGCGGCTGCGGCTCTCCACGGAGATCACCGGTTTCTTCCTCCCGCTCGCGGCGTCGGTGTTCCGTATCGGCAGCGTGATCGGCATGATGGTCGGCGTGCTGTTCATCGCCAGACTCTATGGCCAGTCGGTGGACGCCGCGCAGCTGCTCACGATCGCCGTCACCTCGCTGCTGCTCACGTTCAGCGTGCCCGGAGTGCCCGGCGGCACGATCCTCATCATGGTCCCCGTTCTCATCGCCGCCGGCCTCCCCGTGCAGGGCGTCGGCATCCTCCTCGGCGTGGACACGATCCCGGACATGTTCCGCACGACGCTGAACGTGACCGGACACATGGCCGGGGCGACCATCATCGGCCGTGGCGCGCTGGCGCCGCGCGTGGCGGTGGCGGGCGCGCCGCTCCCCGGAGCGCCGCCCGTCTCGTGAGCACGCTCGCGCTGGCCGCGGCCGGCGCGCTCCCGTGGGTGCTGGCGCCGCTGGTCGTCCTCTGGCGCGCACGCGCCTCGCGCTCCCTCGACGAGCATCCAGCGACGTCGCCGGATGACGCACCGGGCGTGTCCGTGATCATCCCGGCGCGAGATGAGGCGCGCAACATCGATCGGTGCGCGCGCTCCGTGCTCGCCTCCTCGTATCCATCGCTCGAGGTCCTTGTCGTCGACGATCACTCGACCGACGCGACCGGCGAGATTGCCCGCGCGATCGCCCGCGAGGATGCCCGGCTGCGCGTGATCGTGCCGCCGCCGCTTCCGGAGGGATGGTTCGGCAAACAATGGGCGTGCGCGACCGGCGCGCACGCTGCGCGCGGTGCGCTGCTGGTCTTCACCGATGCCGACACGGTGCACGCACCGGACCTGATCACGCGCAGCGTGCACGCGATGCGCGCGCGCGACGCCGACCTCTTCTCCATCATCGGCCGCCAGGAGCTCGGCAGCTTCTGGGAGCGGCTGCTCCAGCCGCAGGTCTTCTTTCTCCTCGGCGCGCGATACGGGGGCACCGAGACGGTGGAGCGCTCGCCGCGGGCGGTGGACAAGATCGCGAACGGGCAGTGCATCTTCGTGCGCCGGAAGACCTATGAATCGCTCGGCGGCCACGCGCTGGTCCGCGACAAGGTGGCCGAGGACCTGGCGCTCGCGCAGCGGTGTTTCGCGGCCGGAGGGCGCGTGGGGTTGGCCCTCGGACCAGCGCAGCTCTCCACGCGCATGTACACGTCCCTGTCGGAGCTCGTGCACGGGTGGGGGAAGAACATCTTCGCCGGCGGCCGCGAGGCCATGCCCGGCGGCCGTGTCGGACGCGCGCTCTTCCCCGTGCTGCTGCTGCTCTCTCCACTCTTCGCCCTCGTGCCTTTTCTCGCGCTCGCGGCGGGAGCCGTCGGATTCGCATCGTCGGCCGTGATGCTCTGGGGTGCTGCAGCAGCCGCCGCCTTCGTGCTGTGGTGGGCGGCGATCTACTGGAGGGCTGGCGTCTCGCCGTTCCATGCGCTCGCGGCTCCCCTTGCCGCGGTGATGCTGCTGTGGATCATCGCGGGCGCGATCGCGCGCGGAGAGCGCGTGCGGTGGAAGGGCAGGGCGTACCGGTCCGCCTGACCGCGGCGCTACCGCAGCCGGCTCTCGCCGCGACGACGCGCCGGCCGCGGTTCCGTGGTCCGCTCCTCTCCTCCGGGGAGCGCTCGTGCTCTCGGGAACGCCCGCCACAGCAACTCCGCCAGCTCCTCATCGCTGCGCCGCGGCCAGTTCCGCGGCCAGGCGAGGAGGTCCAGATGGCGCGTGCCGGAGCTGAACCGCAGCACCGTCAGAGTCTCGACCGGCCGGCCCTCACCGTCTCGAAAGACCACGGGCGTCTCCGCGACCGTCCACGCGGCGCCTCCCGGGTACGAGAACGTTCGCCGCAGGGTCTCGCCCTCGAGCGAGTCCGCGTCACCGGCCGCTTCCATCCGACCGACTGGCGCCGCCTTCTGGAGCAGGTTCTCGAGCTCGTCGTCCGCGACGGCTTCCCAGTGAGCGGGCAGCGGGTACAGCCGACGCTTCTCCGTCCCAGCGATGGTCTCGAAGACGAGCCACCCATCGAGGAAGCCCTGGAGGTAGTCCTCGAGCCTCGTGGCGCGATGCGTCGATTCGGGTGTGATGTCCCACACCCGCCAGGCCACGCCTGCGTGATCGGTGAACTCTCTCAGCGCCATCTGTAAATTCCTTGCTGATCGGCGTCTCGTCGGGCCAGCGCCGGCCGCGGTGCGGAGACGACGAGGCAAGAGGTGAACCACGGTCCAGGACGGTCTCCGTCCGCTGGAGCCCGTCTCGGCGCACCTCCTGCAGTGACGGGGAAGACGTCGATTTTCCTCCTCACCGATGCCGATGCCGATGCTGGCCCGTTCCGGAACGTCTCGCTCACGCTCGACCGTACAGGGGCCGATGCCCGCGGACGGGCCCCTCCGTGCCTGACGCCCGCCTCCTCCTGAACGAGGGGCGACGGAGTCAGCAGATCGGCGCGATGGAGCGCGCGCTCGACTGCTTCCGCCAGGCAATCGAGGAGACCGACGATCTCGCGCTCGCCGCGGAGGGATGGCGACGCGTCTCGAGCGTTCACCGCGCGCGCTGCGACTGGCAGGCGGCGCTGGAGGCCGTGCATCGAAGCCGGTCGCTCCTGCGCGCGGTCGATGATCCCAACGCGCTCGCCGAGACGCTGAACGCCGAGGCGGCCATCCACATCAACCGGGGGGAGTTCGGGGTCGCGCGCCCGCTGCTCGAGGAAGCGACGGAGCTCGCCCGGTCCGACCGCGCCCTCGGCATCACGCTCCAGAACCTCGGCTTCGTCTCGGCTCGCACCGGAGACCTCGACGGGGCGGAGCGCTACTTCCAGGTCTCGGCCGCGCACTTTCACCGTGCGGGCTACCGCTGGGGCGAGGCGTGCGTGCTCGGCAATCACGCCGCCGTCGCGCTCGATCGCCAGGATTACAAGCTCGCCGATGCGACGGCCGAGCGGGCCATCGAGGTCGCGCGCGAGGTCGAGGACCTC